>JBOGUE010000001.1:0-8412 GCA_050695955.1 Thermomicrobiales bacterium
ACCCTAGGCAACCTGCCGCTGCCGGACGGCGAACGCGATCAACGCCGAGGCGACGACCGCGAGGCCGAGCAGGAGCGAGGTCGAGTCGTGCATCGCGGCCGGGCCAACGCCGGTGTCTGGAACCGTCGTCGGAGGCGTGTCGTCGCCGTCGTCGCCACCGTCATCACCGCCGGTGACGACAACGCTGGCGACCATGCTCGGATGGATCGCGCAGAAATAGCTGTAGGTGCCGGGCGTGTCGAATGTCTGGCTATAGGCGCCACCGCTGTCGATCGTGCCGGAGTCGAAGGAGCCGTCGTCCGCGGTGACGGTGTGCGGCGCGGCGCCATTGTTCGTCCAGGTGACCGTTGTGCCCACTTCGACCGTGATCGTGCCCGGCTCGAAGGCAAAGTCGACAATCGAGACCGAGGCCGTGTCCTGCGCGCGGGCATCGCCGGCGCCGGAGGCGAGGGCCAGTACTATACCGATCGTCAGTGCAGTGACGAAGCCCACGATCGTCCGCGTTCGTGTCGTGGTTCGAGTCGTTCGCTGGTCCATGGTCACACGCTCCTTTTCTGACCGCCCATCGCCGGGCAATCGGTGCTTCAGTCAAGTCAGCCGCTATTCGCTGAATCTCACATTCGGGCCCTCCCGTTGCGACCTGCTCGATCGCGTCCGAATCGGCAGCACGGCTCTACGATGCCCGTGAGACGGTCGCGGCACATCCGCAGGAGTTGCGCAATTTGGGGATGAGGTTCAGGGGAGGAGATGGGTAACGACTACGTAGAGAGAGCCGGAATGGGAATTAGGGCGGCGTTACCACGGTTCGCGTCGTGGCGAGACCGGACGTACCGGGCGGCTCATTCAATGAGCGTCTCCGCGGCGAGGCCAAGGAAGACGGCGATGATCACCCAGAGGATGACTTGAACGACCCCGGCCAAAATCGCCGCTGTCGCGGCGCGCGCGGTGCTCAACATGAGCGCTTGCCGCAGCGCGACGATGGAGGCGGCGAAACTCCAAACGATCACGATCCAGGGCAGGATTGACTCGAGCGCGAGGATCAAGGAGAAGACGGCGAGCAGAGATGGGGTCGCGGCGAAGGCAAGTGCCCGCAGGACCCGCCCAATATCGGCCGCGGTGGCCGTCGCCAGCAACTCCGTGCCGACGAAGTAGGCGGACAGCGCGTAGATGACCCAGACGGTCGGCCCGACGACGATGATGGCAACGATGCCGGTGAGCCCTTCGTCGCCGATGGCCCCAATGGCGGAGGCGACCACACTCAAGGCGACGATGATCGCCCCCTGCGGCGTGGCAGTGCGCTCGCGCGCAACCTCTTCGTAGGTCGCCGCGTCGAACCGCGCCGCGCCGATCATCCGCTGAACCAGTGAGCGGGACGTTGTCAAGAGCACCGATGCCTTCCCGCTACTTTGTGGGGGGGGCGTTGCGCTCGATCAGCGCCTCGCTGAGGACGCTCGGAATTTCGTCGTAGCCGGCAAGGTAGTCCCCTTTGCCGAGGTAAGCTAGGCGGTCCTCCGCGCTGGCGCGGGCGTCGTCTACCCATTGTTTGATCAGATCAATGGTACGTCGGTTGGTCGAGGAGACAGTGTCGAGATGACCGGCGTGGGCCTCATCCTGCGCCGCCAGCGACGGGTTTGTGCCCAGGATTTGCTGGACCTGGGAGTAGCCCCAGTCCGTCGTTTGAACCCGCTTGAGGAAAGTCGGCGCGTGGTCGAGGTATGAGCTCAGGAGTTGCTCGGCGTTGACCGCGGCGACGCCGACCGTGCCACGCTCGGCGATGGCTCCGGCGGCGGCACTCGTTTTATTCAACTGACCGAGCTTTGCGACGACCGTCGTTTCCTTGCGGCGAATCTCTTCGAAGCTGCCCAGGAAGTTCTCCTTGCCTTTGGCGAGATCGAGCTGGGCCTTTTCAAGCTCCAGCGACGCTGCGTGCATCCCTAACACAAGATCTTCATCCTCCATCTCCCGCAGCTTCGCTTTTGCCTCACCGAGCTCCTTCTGTAGTGTCTCCAGGTGGGACGAGGAGAGATTCTTTTCGACGATCTCCTGTCCAATGAAGATGCCGGCGTTGACGGCGACCGAAACCCATTGCGTCGGATTGACAAAGAACGTCACGTTGCCGATCAGCTTGTTGATGTACTTCTTCTGGTCGTCGACGCGCTCCTGCGCCGCGCGGACCTGGTCCGCTGTCTGCGCGACGTTGCGCTCCTGCCCCTTAATCTTCTTAGCCAGCGAGGCGCGGCGGAGCTCAGTGACGGCACTCTCGACTGCCTTGCGCATTACCCCGAGCTCGCGCATATCGCGTTTCGCAACTTCGATCGCTTTGAGGTACTCCTCGATGGACGTTCGCGAGGATTCATCGTCGTTGGCCCGTTGCCCGACGGCCTTCTTAGCGCCCTTGACCGCCGTTAGCGCAGTGCCTCCGTGTCCCTGGTGCGTCTCGACGACGTTGAGGGCCAACTCCGCCTTCTGCTCGATCTGGTCAAGGATCGGAAAGGCCTGGAGCAACCAGGTGGCGTCGCGGTTGATGGCGTACGGGTTGAAGAAGTCGTTTTTAGCGCCGTAGAGCTTATAGAGCGAGACGTCGTCCGGGTCGAGCGTCACCGTGCCGAGCGCGGTGTCGTTTGCAACGTCGGTCAAGACGGTTGGCGGATCGCGCTGGATTACCGCCGGCCCAGCGATCAGGCGTTGGACGTGGGTGTTGCCATGCGTGCGCTGCAGGGCAAGGAGCGCCTGGCGCTGCTGGGGCGGGACGAGCCGCTGGAGCAGAGGCGGGGTATTCGGGTTGGGCCGGGCAAGCATCGACCGTTGGGCCGGCAGCTGCGCCTCCGCGCCACCCTCCGGTCGTTCGTGGGCATTGGTCACCGGGGACCGCGGCGCGGCCGGTTTCGCTGCTGTCTGGCGCGCGGTCGCTTGCTTTGCTCGGTCGCTCATCGGACGTCTTCTCCAGTCCCTAGCCTTGCGCCGCAACGAGATTGCTCGTCGATGCGTGACATCCTCAGAGGCACGAGGGTGCAGGATGGCGCCACCTGCTCGCTCCTCCCTCAGCGCTGAACAGTGACCGCCGCGGCCGTGCCGACCGTCACGATCAGGACCGCACTCAGGCCGCGCGCGACGTTTCGGGTCGAGATCCGGCCGGGGGCAGGAGCGAGCAACTGATCGCCTGGCGCCAGCGAGACCCGCGCGTCCGGGGGTAGTGGCTTCCCGGCAGCATCGGCCGGCGCGTAAAACGCCGGGTCAGCGACCAGCACGTTCAGCGCACCCGACTCGACGGTGAGCAGGCGCGCGGCGGGTTCCCCAATGTCGAAGTTCGCCCCACGTTCGTAGCTGGCCCGCACGAGCGCGACGGAGATCGGCGCGGCGCCCAACTTACCCGCCGTGAGAAGCGGCGGCCCCACCCTGGCGGCGCCGGCGACGGCCAGAGGCTCGACGACCGCCCCGCCGGTCAGGGGTTCGCCGGTGCTGCTGGGGCTCCTGACCGCGATCGAGACAACGAGCGCAACAGCCGGCTCCGCTCCTTCGTTGGCGATCGTGGGCGAGGACGCCACATCGTAGGAGACGAGGAACTGGTCGCCTGCCCGGTGCGTGACGGGTGGTCCGGCCGCGGCATCCACATGGACTGGGCCGGGCGTGCCGGTCGGGGGTCCATAGGCCCGCGCGTGCGCCTGAACGGTCAGGGCGCCGGACTCGACGAAGAACAGGTGCGCCCCGTTCAAGGTCGTCGCCTCCGCCCCCGGTGGGAGGGTGGCGCGCGAGAGCGCAAGGGTGTTGAGGGCGCGCGGGAGGGTGTGCCATTCGAGCGTCGCCTCGATGAGCAGGTCGACCGTCACCTCGTCGGGCAGAGTGCTCTCGGCAGGGCTGGGCGTGGCCTGCCTGGCGGTCGCCGCGACCACCATTGGCGGCAGTAGATTGAGGGCAAGGAGCAGCACGCCGAGGGCGCGGGCATGGCGACGCGGGAATCTGCGATTGAGTCTGGTGTTGGTGCGGGCGATCTCGCCCTCGCGGCGAGATCGCCCTGGATCCCGCGCGTGGTCGTCGTTGTGCGGGTTCATCGTGCATCCTTTTGGTGATGTCGTTCTTTCCCTCTTGGTCGTCTGATTCGGTTGCGGACGTTTGGGCCAGCGGTGGCTGCCACCTGACGACGCCGACGATAAGCGCCAGGGCGCGGCATCATCCTGCGTTGCCGCACCGTGACGCGCATCCGCAGGTGTTACCCATTTCTAGAAGGGTGTGCAGGCAGAGATGTGGGTAGAAACGACGTAACGGGATCGAGAATGGTGGTTAAGCCAGGCTATGGTCCTGTGCCGATGCGGCAGCCTCCCGCCGGGAGTGGACGCCGAGCTTGGTAAAGAGGTTAGTGACGTGCCGACCGACGGTGCGATGGCTGATGAAGAGCGCCGCGGCGATCTCCTTGTCCGTCAAGTGTCGGGACAGGAGGCGCAGCACCTCGTGCTCGCGACCTGTCAGCCCGAAGGGGCATGGGGTGGCCCCGTGGCCAAGTGTCTGGTCGGTCATTGCAGCCGTCGCCTCGGCGACCGCCTGATCCAAGGTGAGCGCCCACGCCGCCGACTGGGCGGCGGCGAATGCCCGCTCGCCCAGGCCACGCCGCAGCCCGGCCAAGGTTGGCTCGTACGCTCGCTCGAGGAGCGGGGAACGCGGACGACCTGTCTGCTCCCTGAGCGTGGTTGCCGTGCCGAACAGCCGAGCTGCGGGAGCATGCTGGCGGCGGCAGGCAAGCACGGTGGCGACGGCTTCGAGCCAAGCGGCGATGCCGCCCGCGTTTCCTAGTTCTCGGCGCAGCTTGAGGGCCTCCGCATGGAGTATCCACGCCCGCTCGTGCTCGGCCCGGCGGCGCGCGACCGCGCCCAGGTGGTCAAGAACGCTGGCGATGTCTCGCTTGCCGCAAAGATCGCGAAAGCTGGCCAGCGCCTCCTCGTAGTGTTCAGATGCGCGGCTGTCGTCACCGTGGTGGTACGCGACGTCGCCCAGGATGTCGAGCGTCAGGGCAACGTGACGTCGTTTCCCGCATGCCCGATGCGTTGCCAGCGCCGCTTGGCCGAGGGACGCGGCCTCATCGAGGTCGCCGCGATCGAGGGCGATATGGGCGAGGTAGGTGAGGGTGACGGCGCTGCCCTCGTCGTCGCCGAGTGCTCGCTTGATCGCCAGCGCCTCTCGGTGCAATGACATCGCACGGTCGAGATCACCTTGCTGGTGGGCCAAGAACCCGAGCGGCCCCAAGGCAGTGGCGATCCCCTCGCGGTCACCACGAGCGCGAGCGAGCGCCACGCTCTCTTCACCAAAGGCGCGCGCCGCATTGTCGTCGGCCTGATCGAGCGCTAACCACGCCGCGCCATAGAGTGCCTTGCCGAGCAGATCGGCGCAGGCTCGGTCGCCACGACCGCCGGCGATCGCGGTCTCCAACCAGCGGCGCCCCTCGCTCAGCCGGCCGTGAACAAGCCAGAAGGGCCACATCGCCCAGGTGAGTCGCAGCATTTGCCTGACCGCTGCCACATCGGAGGTCCACGTCAGGACCGCGCAAAGATTGTCGTGGTCCGCGGCCAACTGATCGAGCCATGCCGCCTCCGGTGTCTTTTCGACAAGCGGCGGCGCAGCCCGCTCGACGAGGGCGAGGAAATAGGCCGCGTGCCGGTATCGCGTCGCCTGTGTCTCGCCGGCCGCCTCGAGTTGTTCCAGTCCAAACTCGCGGATCGTCTCCAGCATCGCCAGACGCGGCTCGCCACCTGGCCCTGCCACATGTCGGAGCAGACTCTTGTCGACAAGCGACGCGACGAGATCGAGGACCTCGGCTTCCGCCACGGATTCGGCCGCGTCCAGTCCGAAGCCGCCGATGAACACGGCCAAACGCCGGAAGAGGGACTGCTCCTCGGCGGTGAGGAGGTCGTAGCTCCAAACGATGGCGTTGCGGAGCGTCTGCAGGCGAGTCGGTTGATCGCGGCACCCACCGGTCAACAATTGGAGCCGGTCGCTGAGGCGGGCGAGCAACATGGCGGGGGGGACGATTTTAGCCCTGGCCGCTGCTAGTTCAATGGCGAGGGGCAGGCCATCGAGACGATGGCAAAGTTCAGCGATGATGGGTGCGTTCTCAGCGGTGAGGTCAAAGTCCGGCTGCAGGGCGCGCACTCGTGCCACGAAAAGTGCGACCGCCGGAGAGATGGCGAGTGCTTCGAGCGACGGCGAGCACGACAGATCGGGCAGCGGCAACGGTTGCACCGCGAAATCGTGCTCTCCGGCGACGTGGAGCGTTGCCCGGCTCGTGACGACGACCTTCAGCGCCGGGCAGGCGATCAGGAGATCGACAATGAGCGGCGCGGCGCCCAGCACCTGCTCCAAGTTATCGAGCAGCAGCAGTGCGGCGGCGTTGCGCAGGCGTGCCTTGAGACCATCCGCAAACGATCGCCCGCTCGTCTCGCGCACGCCGAGCACCTGCGCGATCGCCGCCGGGAAGAGCGTGGGATCGGTGATGGCGGCCAATGGCACGAACCACGTACCGTCAGGGAAGTCGACATCGAGATCCGCCAGCGCCGATAGGGCGAGGCGGGTCTTGCCAACGCCCGCGGGACCGCTCAGCGTCAACAAGCGAACATCGGGGCGGCCCAGCAACGCGCTGATCCGCGCGCACTCGTGGTCTCGCCCGACCAGGCTGGTGAGCGGGATCGGCAGGCGCCAGTCGGCAAACGGCCGCGGGTGGATCAGCGGAGTTAACGATGTTGGTTGGGATTCGTGCTGGACGGTGGAGGGCGCCAGAGACATAGCAGTGACCCATAGATGACTGATCTCGTCTCGACTGGGATGCGGGCAAGACACACGAGCTTGATCCTTCCCGCGCTGGATTGTGCCACGATTCCGAACGGTCAACATCGGCAAGACTGCCTAAACCGCGCTGGCGGTGGACCATCGGCGCGCGCCAGGAATTGAGAACTACAGGGTCGAGGCAGAGGGCTGCCCGAGGAGTCCCGCGCCGGCGGCAGCGCGCGCCGCGGCGTCACGCGTGTTGACGCCGAGCTTGGTGAAGATGTTGGCGACGTGGTGGTGGACTGTGCGAGGGCTGATGAAGAGCGCGCCGGCGATCTCGCGGTCGGACTGTCCGGCGGCTATGCGTAGCAGAACCTCGCGCTCACGCGGCGTCAGGATGAACGACGTCGTCGTCACGGCGGCCGGTTCGGACACGACGCTAATGGCCTCCTCGACTGCCTCATCGAGCGAAAGCGCCCGGCCTGCCGCCCAGGCGACCGCCAGGGCTTCGTCACCCATCACCGCGCGGACTTCGTCAGCGGCCCGCGCGTAGCGGGCCTGCTCGGGATGCTCGAAGGTATAGCCGAGCGTCAGGATAAGGGCCTCGGCGGCGCCCAGCAGCCGAGCCGCCGCTGCCGCGCGACCGGTCGCCACGGCGAGGGTTGCGATCCTCGCCACCGCATCGACGAGCGCCTCCTTGGAGCCGACCTGCCGCAACCAGGCCAGGCTCTCAAGGTGCATGTCCGCCGCCCGGACCTGGTCTCCGCCATCGCTCGTCACGAACGCCAGGTGGCTGAGCGCAACGCCGATACCCCACGGGTCATCCAGCGCGCGGAAGCCGACCACCGCCTCTTCGAGGAGGGCCACCGCCGGCGAACCTTCCCCCTGCCAATGGGCGAGGATTCCCAGGTCGCAGGAGGCGAGCGCGACCCAGAACTGCTCCCCGAGGTCTCGGAAGAGAACCAACGCTTCCTCGTGCAGGGGCAGGGCCCGGTCGAAGTTCCCGCGGCCGCGCTCAAGCATGCCGAGTAGGCTGAGCACGGCGGCGATGTTTCGTGCATCACCCAGCTCGCGGAAACGGGCGAGTGCTTCCTCGGCCAGTTCGACCGCCCGCGTGTGGTCCTCCTGGGTGCGGGCCAGCGCCGCGGCAGCGTGGAACGCCACGGCGTGGAGCGCGGGGGCGATAGCGGCGCCGTCGGCCATGGCCAATGCGCGCTCCAGCCAGCGGCGTCCCTCGGCCCGGTGACTCCGCAGCGACCAGAACTGTGTCAGGGCCGCGGCGAGCTCCAAGAGCGCGGCCGCCTCGCCGCGCTGCTCCAGCCAGGTCAGCGCCGCGCGCAGGTTGCCGACTTCCGTCTCCAACTCGTCGAGCAATCGCGGGCGCACCGTTCCCCAGAGCGGAAACGTCACCGTCTGCTCTGCCAAAAGCAGGCACCAGCGCGCGTGCTGGCCGCGGACCGCCGCCTCATCGCCGCCTTCGCCCAGCCGCTCCACCCCGAACTCCCGGATCGTCTCCAGCATTCCGAACCGCGATTCGTCCTCGTCTGTCTCGATCCGATGCAGCAGACTCTTATCGACGAGCGAGCCGAGGCCATCGAGCGCCGAGTGCCCAGTGCCGAGTACCCAGCCGAACGACGCGCGCGATGGTCCGCAACGCACTGC
>JBOGUE010000002.1:0-4213 GCA_050695955.1 Thermomicrobiales bacterium
TGACAGCGTAGTAGACAATCGTGGTCAAAGCGGGGATGCCGGCGACGCGAATCAGGCCGATGATGCTGGGCTTGTCGAGCTTGAACCGGCCGCTGAGCAGGAGAAAGGTCGCCACGCCGAGGGGAATCAGCGCACCGTGCGGCCGTTGCAGGCAGGCCAGCGCGGCGAAGCCCGCGCCCATCAGGGTGGCGCGCTCGCCCTCACTTCCTGGTCGCAGGCCGCGGACGTACCAATAGCTTGATATGGTGAGGAGCGCCAGGAACTGCGGGTCGCTCATGAAACTATAGGAGACCGTGAAGAGAACTGGGTTGAAGAGGTAGGCCGCGGTTCCGAGCGCGCTTCGCTCGCGGCTGACTCCCAGCTCTCTGCAGAGTCCGAAGAAGGCGAGGCCGCCGAGGAAGGTCAGGACGACCGACGCCACGCGCAGGACCCCGAACGACATGCCGAAAAGGAAGGCGAAAAGCCCGCCCCAAAACACCTGAAACACGAGCGATGCCGCCGCGACGGGCAGGACGTGAAATCGGCCTTCTTCGATCAGCATCTCGATTGAGCGGACATACGTCCAATCGTCACTGATCGAGACCGGTGCGAGCGTCGGGATGACAAACGCGGCGGCCGCATACACGAGGCAGACGGCGACGATCGGCCACAGCGAGCGCGGAACGGAAGGAAACCGTGTCCAGAAGCGCAACTGCGATTGCAGAGCGGGCTCGTGCAACCGCTCGTCTTCGACGGGCAGCGTTACGGCGCCCATCGCGCCGGAGGCGTGGTCTTGCCTCCGGCATTCGACCCGTCGTGCCATGGTTACCCAGAATCGTTGCGATGTTGGACGCGCGTTCAACGCGCCAGACCTCACGGAATGCCCCAAGCAGGGTATCATTTTTGGTCGACGGTATAGGTATCGGCATTGCGCAGACGCGAGGCAAGATGCGTCCGTTCGAAAGGCGCCGCCTCCCGGCCGTCGATTTGGGAAGGGACGAGTCTGCGATGGACCCGCGATTCTACGAAAGCTACTTCCACCACGAGGACCACCATTGGTGGTTTCGTTGGCGGTACGAGCTGATCACCGGGATCATCCGGAAACTCGATCTCGGGCCGAATCCTCGGATCCTGGATGCCGGTTGCGGGACCGGACAGATGCTGAAGCGGCTTGAAGCGCTCGGTACCGCGATCGGGATCGACTCGTCCGCGGAGGCGGTGTCCTTCGCGGCGTCACGCGGAGCACGGCGGCTCGTTCGTGGCACCATCAACGCGCCGCCTTTTCCCGCGGGTAGTTTTGACTGCATTGTGGTGCTTGATGTGATCGAGCACGTTGACGACGATACCGGCATCTTGCGAAGTCTGCGCGACGCTGTCCGACCGGGCGGATCAGTCATCGTGACCGTGCCGGCGTTCCGGTCGCTCTGGTCGGAACACGACGTGATTAATCGGCACAAGCGGCGGTATAACGCGGGTGAGCTCCGGGCGCTGCTCGACCGGGCCGGACTCGAAGTCGACCGGCTCACCTACTGCAATACGGCGCTCTGTGCTCCAGTCTATCTCATGCGGACGTTTCGCAATCTCACGCGGCGCGGGTCGCGGGTCCAGGTTAATGGGCACGAATTGCGGTCCGATCTCCGCCAGTACCCAGATCTGGTCAACTACGCGTTGTTGCGTGTGATGCGGGCGGAAACGCGACTGATGCGCCGGGTCGATTTCCCGTTTGGGGTCTCCATTCTCGCCGTCGCTCGCCGTCCAGCGGTAACTGGATCGATCACGGCAATCGGCGCCGCCGATGCGCGCATATCTCGCAACGACGCGCCAATGACAGGAGCGGCCCGGCTCTGATGGCGGCAGAATCTCGCCCCGATCGAGAAGCAACGGACTCGACAGGCGGCCGTGCCGGCGCACAGGTCGATAATCCGGGATTCGGCCATCGGGACGGGCGCGTTTTTGGGGCGGTAATCGGCGGCAGCCTGCTGCTCATCGTCGCGCTCGCGGTCGTTGCGCGCGGCGGCGAATCGGCCGGTGGTCCGGGACCGGTGCGCATCCCCACGCCCGCGCTCTCGACCAGCGAGGCGTGCGAAACGTGGGCACGGTATTGGACGGAGGAATCGGGAGTCGACGCCGATCCCGCGAGTCTCGAGGCCTTCAGCAACTGCCGGCAGGGTGAGGATGGGTCCTGGTTCGTACCGATTGGGCGAGCGGATCCCCGGCTGTCCGGCCCACCGATCCTGACCGAGGAAGAACAAGTGCGGACAAATGAGACTCGGCAGCTCCTGCTCGATCAGATCGCCGCGCTCGAACGAGAGTTTCAGCGTGGCCTCGAACGGCAACTCGAGGGGATATATAGTCGTGTGCCGGAGCCGGTCATCGGCCACATCGAAGATCGCGACAGCCTGACAATAAGTCCTGTGCGCAATCGATACACCAGGATCATGCAGGCGTTCCTCCTTGATCCCGAAAACATTCCGCTGGCGAGCTACGTCGGGTGGCTGATGGGCACGCGAGCGGCGGGATTCGAAGCGTTTCAGCAGCGTTGTCACCAGGAAGACCTGCAATATCTCTGGGCGGCTTGTGATGGACTGTCAGGGTCGTTGAGCGTCTACAACCCGCCGTGGCCCTGGGACCTCAAAGACACGTTGACGCTCGATGGCTACCTCGACTGGGCGCTGGCAAATGACGCGCTGCCGCCTGACCCGACGATATCTGAGACGCCGGACCGAGCGACGTGACCGTCACGCTTCACTCCTCAGGTATGATTCGCGCCCGGAGGTGGGGAGGTGACGAACTGTGGCGCGTTTTGAGCGCATCCTGATTGCCAATCGAGGTGAAATCGCGGTCCGCATCATGCGCGCCTGCCGGGAGCTTGGCATCGGCGCCGTGGCGGTCTACGGTGATGGCGAAGAGCATGCTCGGCACGTCCGAGCCGCGGGCGACTCATATCGAATTGCAACCAGCGACAGTTTGCCCTATCTCGACATCGCCGCGTTAATTGACGTCGCGGTGCGGGCCAACGTGCAGGCCGTCCACCCTGGTTATGGATTTCTTGCCGAGAACGCCGGATTCGCCAAAGCCTGTTGCGACGCCGGTCTGGTCTTCATTGGCCCATCATCGCGCGCGATCACGTCGATGGGGGACAAGGTGGAGGCGCGCGGTATCGCGGTCAAGGCCGGCGTGCCGGTGGTGCCTGGAAGCGACGGACCGGTCGGGTCGGTCGACGAGGCGCGGACCTGGGCGGATCGTCACGGCTATCCGATTGCCGTCAAAGCGGCCGGGGGCGGGGGCGGGCGAGGCTTCCGTGTGGCGCGCTCGGCCGAGGAATTGGAAAGCGCATTCGCCGGGAGCTCGGGGGAAGCAGCGCGCTATTTTGCCAATCCAGTCGTCTACCTGGAACGTTACCTCGACCGCCCGCGGCACGTCGAAGTCCAGGTTTTTGCCGACGACCACGGACATACGATCGCGCTCGGAGAGCGCGACTGTTCAGTGCAGCGGCGGCATCAAAAATTGCTCGAGGAGACGCCGTCGCCGGCGGTCGACGCGCCCCTCCGGGGGG
Source organism: Thermomicrobiales bacterium (assembly GCA_050695955.1). Lineage (GTDB taxonomy): Bacteria > Chloroflexota > Chloroflexia > Thermomicrobiales > UBA6265 > JBOGUF01. The sequence continues at coordinate 3,536 of JBOGUE010000002.1, forward strand.
CACTGGCGGAGGCGGCGGTAGCGTTGGCGAAGGCTGTCGATTATCGGGGCGCTGGCACCGTCGAGTTCCTGCTGGCCGAGGACGGCTGCTTCTATTTCCTTGAGATGAATACGCGGATCCAGGTCGAGCACACGATCACGGAGGCCGTGACCGGCGTCGATCTGGTCAAAGAACAGATCCTCGTGGCGCAGGGGCGACCTTGTTCGTTTGACGCCGCCGCCGCCGCGCCCCGCGGTCACGCCATCGAGTGCCGGATCAACGCCGAAGACGCGGGGCGCGACTTCGCGCCGGGCGCCGGCGTCGTCACCCGCTACCGGGAGCCGGGCGGACCCGGTGTGCGCGTCGACAGCGCGATGGAAGAGGGAGCCGAAGTCCTCCCCGCCTACGATTCGCTCATCGCCAAGCTCGTCGTCTGGGGCCGCGATCGCACTGAGGCGATGGCGCGTGTGCGCCGCGCGCTCAACGAGTTCGAGGTCGAGGGTGTGCTGACGACGATCCCGTTCCACCAGCGCGTGCTGACGCATCCAGCATTCGTATCGGGGAGTGCGACGACCGCGTTTCTTGCCGATTTTCCAGAGGTCATTCCTCCCCCGGCGCCGCCGATAACCGTCGAGGCCGGCGGCGAGGCGCTGCCGCCACGGGAACTCGCGGTCGAGGTCAACGGTCGCCGGCTCGTGG
>JBOGUE010000003.1:0-7009 GCA_050695955.1 Thermomicrobiales bacterium
CCCCAGTGCCATTCAATCGTTGCCGCCCCTCGCCGCGCCTCGAGCCACTCGTCAAACAGGCGCTGTTGGATCGCCCGTCGCGTCGATTCGTCCAGCTCGGCCGTCCTGATCGCGAGCACCCGGGCGACGACGTGGCCCTCGGCCGTCGACACCGGCCCCACCAATTCACCCGGACGCGCATCGAAGACGGCTGAGGTCAGCGCGTCGGGTTCCGCTCCCCGCCGGAGGAACCTGAAGAGACCGCTCGCCGGCTCCGTGACCGCGGGCGATGCGGCCAGAAACTGGCGCTCGGTCACGTCGGCCAGCGTTGCCGCTCCCGCTTCGATCTCCTGGCGAGCCGCTGCGGCCTGCTCAGCATCCGGAAATATGCACTGGGCGATGCGGGCCTCATCAAACTCGGCCCGATGCTCGGCGAAGTACGCGTCGACGTGGCCGGCGGTCAGGCGCTCGCGCAGCTTGGCGACCGTTGCCTCGTCCGCGACCATCTGCTCCAGCTGCTCGTGATTGAGGCCGCGGCGGGTCATCCATTCCCGCGTCTGCTCGGCCGTGTAGAGTCGGCGGCCGCGGCGAAAGGCATCCATCGCCCCCTGCAGCTCGTCGTCGGACAGCGCGATCGGCTGTCGCTCCAACTCCTCCTGAATCAAGCAGACGTTGATCAGGCGGTGGGCGATCGCTGCCTCGTCCCACATGAAGTCGAGGCAGGCAATGGCCTGATCGACCTGTAGAATCGAGGCGTTGACCCGTAGCAGTTCCTTCTCTCGCCAGCGGTGAACGCCGCGCAGCGGCCAGGGCAGCCCGCGGTCGGGGCAATAGCTGAGGGAAATGGTTCCCGCTGCCGGCAGGTGCAGCAAGACGTCATAGTGGACGGAATGGTCGTAGGCTTCTTCTTCCCACACCAGGTCCATGCGGGTCACCGGATGACGTTCCTGGAGGTGGCGGAGGCCGGACCGCGCCGCGTCCGGTCGCGTGCCGTCGCGACTCAAGGTCACCAAATAGTCGAAGGTCTCGGCCAGCGCCTCATGTAGTGGATCGCTCATATAACTGCTCCTCCTACCGCAACCAGCGGCTCCGCCGTTGGAGACGACGGCGGCGTGGCCATGAGCCAATCGCAGATCGCCTCGCTGATCGGCAGACCGGTTGCCTCCTCGATCCAGAGGAAAAGCCCACTTGGGTTGATCTCGAGGAAGACATACCGCCCGTCCGGCGTGAGGATCATGTCGATGGCGCCGTAGCTCAGGCCGAGCCGTGCCAGCAGCCGCACACAACGCCGTGCGACCTCGTCCGGCAGGTCGTGCGCCAGATAGGATGTGCCAAAGTAGTCATAGCGCCGCCAGTCGTGGCGCGTATGGTTGGTGGCTTGCGAGTCGATGGCGGCGGCGAAGACGCGCTGCCCCACGACCGTAATCCGCAGTTCCAGGCGCTTCGGAACGTACGCCTGAAAGATGACCGGCGCGTAGCGCACCGCGTGCGCGTACCCGACGTCGCGCTTCGTGACCATCTCGGTGTACCGGCCGAAGGCGTCGCCGACGTGCCGGAGAAATGCCACGCCAACCAGCTTGCCCACGACGTTCCCGTTGTACCGGCGGTAGAACGCGAGGAAGTCGTCCGGACTATTGGTGACCAGCGTCGGCGGGAACTCGAACCCGAGCGAGGCGGCGATCTGGAGCTGCGAGACCTTCTGCGCCGCGTCGCGCACCACCGACGGCCGCGCCGGCAGCCATCGAGCGTCGAGGGAACTCCAGGCATCGTTCAAGAAACCGAGGCTCTCCGTCTTCACAAACGCGCGGCTGGCCTCGTCGGTGATCGCCTCGTGGGGAGCCGGCGGGTTCGGGCGCCAGAGCAGCACGGTGTCGACGTGGCTCAGGTCGACCGGGTCCTGGCCCGCCCGCAGCGTGGGCCGGCCCTGTCCGTTCGGTTCGTATGACAGCGAAAGCTCCGCCGCCGTGGGGAACTGCGCGTAGTCGAACTGGACGTACGTGGCCCGACGTTCCTGTAGCTTCTGGACAAGGTGCTGGACGAGCGGCTCGGAGGGCGAGGAGAGCAAGAGGATCATCGGTCATCCTTCGTTCGCGCCTGATTCGCGACGATGGAGGGTGCGGCGAAGCCGCGCGACTTCGCCGCAACCCTGGGGCGGTAGTGGAGCCGCTCCTAGTCCCAGAGGATGATGGTGTCGGAATCCACCCGGCACTGCTGCCGGACGGTGTCGTTGGTGCCGTACTCGGTCGGGATCCGGCGCATACCGCCGGACGCCAGGCGCATCTGCTCCTCGGAGAGTTCCGCGCCGACCGTCGCAATGTCGTCGATGCGAGTCCGCTGCTTCTTAGCCATGCTTTCCTCCTTGACCATCGAAGAAAATTCGTCGGCCCCCGAACCACTCGGGGGTCCATGCTTGCCGCGGCCGGGCAGTGGTGCCAACCCGCTCCGCGAACGGTGCTGGTCTGCACCGATCCCAGCACCCTGTGATCTGGACACGGTCTCATCGTGCACGGCGGCTGGGAACCGCGCATCCCGAGAACTGCCTATACGGTTCGCGGGACGGGGCTGGGATGGCGACCAGCGATCAGCAATTTTGCCTACGTTATAAATTGTGAGAGTGATCCAGCCGGCAATGGGGAGGGACTTGTCGTCCGGGCAAGCAGATGACGAGGCACAGACGCGTTCGTGACGGGCGCGTCATCGTTTGGGCGACCAACCCGCTATGCCGTTGCGAACTGGTACTCGTCGACGTCGCGGACCGGACGATATCCGATCGCCTGGTAGATGTTGTTCGAACTCGGATTGGCGAGGTCAGTGAAGAGGAAGCAGAAGCGCCGTCCGCCGTCGAGCAGCATCTGGCTGACGGCGGCGGTCGCGGCGCTCGCGTACCCCTGCCGCCGGTACTCCGCCGGTGTAAAGACCGGTCCGATGCGGAAACCGTTCGGCGTCGGCCCGCCGTAGCCGACCAGCGAAACGGGCTGCCCATCGTCCTCCCAGAAGAAGATGCCGCCCACCGAGGAGGTGAGCCGGCTCGCGACCGAGCGCTCGGCCGCCCCCGCATCCCGGCCCGGTGCGGCTTCCGCCCAGAACGCCCGCGCCCAATCGATGGCGAGTTCGCGATCCGCCTCGCCCGCCCGACGCAACGCGCCCGGTATACCCGTCACGGGCGTCACCGTTTCGAGCTGGTAGATGCGCTGGGCAATGACGAGGCGATAGCCGCGGCCGGTCAGCCGTCGCCATTCCTCCGCGAAAATCCGGCTCAACGCCGATGGCCCCAGTACTCCCGGCAAACCCGGATGGTCGGGCAGCAGGTCTTCGGCGAAGATCGCCGTCGATTCGGAAACGCTGGTCCGCGACAGGACTACGTTCCACGGCGGCGTCCGCACAGCGACCGCAACGACCGCGCCGCCTCGCTCCACTGTCGCCAGGTAGATCCCCGGTTCGAACTGCTCCGGTCGCTCGATCAACCCCGCCACGATGCCGATCGGCAGGCAATGTTCCGCCTCGTGTGCCATCAGAAACGGCAACGCCGCCGCCGAGAAAGCGGCTGGGTCGTCGAAGCGCCGGAGTGTCAGGGATGTCCGCGTCCGCGAGTTGTCGATCACATCGGTTCCAATCTCACATCATGCTCAGAAGTCAGAAGATGGAAAGGTCGGCGCCGTAGAGCCGCAGTCCCAGCTTACTCGCCACCCGGCGCGAGGGGAGATTGTCCCAGGACGTGCTGTAGAGCGGGATCCGCCCCTCCGCGCGCACGGCGGTTGCCCAGGCCGCGACCGCGGCGACCGCGTAACCCCGGCCGCGGAACGCATCCATGGTCTCGACCCCGGCCTCGGCGGCCTCCGGCGTGTTGCGGGAACTGAAGCAGACCGAGACCGCCCGGCCCTCGTCCAGCACCCCGCGGCAGGGTCGCCGGTGCGAGTGTTCATCGGCCAGCCAGGCGAAGTTGTCGCCGAGGACTTCTCGTTCCTCCCCAACCGTCACGGCCGGCGCGGCCGGCCGCTCGATCTCTTCCGGAAAGCACCACGCCGGACCCATCCAGACCCGGCCGACCGGCATGTGCGCGCTCAGCACGTCGCAGAGGGCGGCCAAACCCGCGGGAGGACGGTCGAGGTCGCCGGTAACCGGCTCCGCCGCCAGTAGATTTGCCAGGGGCGTCGCGATCTCGTCCGGCAGATCGTGCCGGAACCGCCAGACGTTGCCGGCCCGCGTCCGGCCCAAAAAGAAGCGCGGCCCTGGACCGCCGTCCGGCTCGTTGATCGAGAGCAGCCGCCCGCGATCGTCGCACCGATACAGGGCAGCGGTCTGAAGTTCCATGAGTGCCAGATCAGATTGCGAGTGCAATTGCAATTGCACGTCTTCACTTCCCGCGCCGAACATCTCCAAATCGATACCCGAGCCCGGACCCGCTCAGCGCTTCCGTCGAGACCGTGCCATTATGGACTCCGAAGACCCCTGGATGGATAGCCGCCTCCGGCGCGGACGCCTCCGGGAAATATTGCCGTGCGTTCGCCTCCAGCGGTGAAGGCGACGTCATCCGTGCCGCCAGGCCGACCGATTGCAGCAGCGCCAGGCCGGGGTTGGAGAGGTCCTGGACCGTGACGAGCATCGCCGCCTCCGTGGCGCGGGCCAGCGCCAGCAGCATCAAACTCTGGCACTTGCACGTTTTCAACGCAATCCCCGACCAACCAAGCGCCTCCGCCCGGTCGAGCGCGGCAATACTCGTCAGCCCCTCGTCGAGGACCACCGGCTTCAGCGCCGACACGGCGGAGAGGTCGAACGCGTCGTCACCGAGGTCGCGCGGGGCAGGCTGTTCGACGTAGCTCAAGGCCGCGTACGTCTCCGGCGCGATTTCGCGCAGGCGGCGGAGGTAGGCGTCCGGATACTCCGCCGAGACGCACTGTTCGTTGAGATCGACCGAGAGGTGAATTGGCGCGGTCGCATCACCCACGGCCTCGCGCGCCACGCGGTGAACCGCGATCAGGCGGTCGAGATCCCACCCCAAGTCCCGCCCCAGCAGCTTGACCTTGAAGGCGCGAACGCCATCCCGCGCGATCCATCCCTCGAGCGCATGGGGCAGACCGTCGTCCGCCGCGTCCGCGCTGACGTCGCTCGCCCGCAACGGATCGAGGCCGCCGACGGTGTGCGCGATGACGACCCGCGGCAGCGGCGTCCGCCGCAGAAAGTCCCGCACGTATCGCCCTCGATACTCCTCACCGAGATACCGGCTCAGGTCGAAGGCGCAGTGATCGGGACCGTAGCCGTCGTAGGTGGCGATGCCGTTGACGTTGCCGAAGGCGTCGTGCAGCGCCGCATCGAGCGGCGCGGCGCAAACGAGCGCCGCCAACCGCGGCAATTCGGGTGCTGCCTCGCCGTCCAGCCCCGCAAAGAGATCGATCGGGTGGGCAAACTCGCGCAGATCGGCGGCGCGGCGGCACAGTCGCTCCACTTCCTGCCGCATGCACCGGTCCTTGTCATCAGGAACAAGCTCGCCGCCCGGCATCGCCCACGGATACGACAGCACGATGGCGCCCCAACCCTTGGCCACCGCCCCGCGCCGGTTCTCGACCTGCACCCGCACGTGGCAAACGGTCAGATCGGTCGCGACTACATTGCCGAACGAGAAGGGCGTGCGCGCACGCACCGGCGCGAAGAACGCCTCCGCCTCGCGAACGCGAATGTCGGAGGGTCTGGTTGGCAAACTCACGCGGAGCGTCTCCCGATCGAACTCGTCATCACGCCAGAATCGCCAGCCGTTCCAACGTGATCCCATAGCGCAATGGCTTGCCGGCAAAGAAGCGGCGGATCTCGTCGACGACGACGTCGCCCTGACGGAAACGCGCCTGCACCGTTGCGCCGGCGATATGCGGCGTTACGACGACGTTGTCGAGATGGCGGAATGGGCTATCGACCGGGAGCGGTTCCTCGTCGAAGACATCGAGTGCCGCCCGAATGCGACCGTTCTGTAACTCCGCCAGCAACGCGTCCATGTCGATCACCCATGAGCGCGCGGTGTTGACCAGGAGCGCGTTGTCCGGCAGCAGGCGCAACTCTGCCGCGCCGATCATGTGTTGGGTTTCCGGCGTCGTTGGAGCATGGACGGAGACGATCGGGCAATGCGCCATCAACTCTGGCAGGTCGGCCCGGCGAACGCCGATCGCGGCCGCGTCCTCGATGGAGAGGTACGGGTCATAGACCCAGACCTCGGCCCCGAGCGCCCGCACCAAGCCGACGAAGTGCCGGCCGACGAAACTGGCGCCGACAACCCCAATCCGCTGCTCCGCGATCTCCTGCCCAGGACCAAACGCCTCGGGGCCGTCCCACCGCCCCTCGCGCATCCCACGGTCATATTTCTCGACCGGCCGCAACCCGAGGAAGACCAGGATCAGCGCGAACTCGGCTACGGCCGGGGCCAGCGCCGCCGCCGCCGACGTGACGGCAATCCCGCGCTCGAAGACCGCCGGCGGCAACAGATGCTTGACGCTGCCCGCCGAGTGCGCAATCAGCCGCAGCCGGCCGGCCGCATCGAGGACCTCTCCGGTGATGGCGGGCGATCGCCAGCCCGTCACGACCGCAACGAACTCCGGGATCACCGCGGCAAGGTCAGCGGCCGACCAGTTGCCATCCCGGTCGTTGAAGGTCACGTCGGCCAGATCGCGCAACACGGCATCGGCCGCTGGCGTAAAGAGCTCGTGATAGAGGTCGGGGGTCGGTAGAACGAGAATGCGAGGACGAGAGGACGTCAACGTGAAGCTCCTTGCATAGGCGCCAGAGGGTCGCCAAAAAGGCGAGTGAAGTTCCCTTGGCTCATCCGGGCGAGGTCGGCCGGATCGAGCGCATCGGAGGCGAGTTTGGCGACGCCGGCCGCTGGGTAGTGCAGTGGCGCGTGCGTGCCGAGCAGCAGGCGGTCCGCGCCCAGCGCGGCCAATGCATCGCGCAACAGGTAGCCCGACTCGACGAACGACATCTCAATGTGAATGTTGGGTGTCGCCGAGAACGCGGGGAGGTCCGCCATGTACGCGCCGCAGACCAGAAT
>JBOGUE010000004.1:0-4435 GCA_050695955.1 Thermomicrobiales bacterium
CTGATCGCCACATTGGCATCGGTGCTCGAGGCGTCGGCCGTTGCCGAAATACCGAGTGCGGCAAGGATGTCAATGCTTGCTCGGACGAGCGGACTGTCCAATGAGATCATCCCGGCCGGTCGCTCGCCGATGACATCGAAGGAGACGGTGGCTCCATTCCGCGACAATCCCAGCACACGGTCGACGCGCTCACCGAGGTGGCGCAATGCCGATGCGCTCGTCGATCGCATGTCGATCTCGAAGGTGCAGGTCGGCGGGATTGTGTTGACAGAGAGTCCGCCTTGAATCGTGCCGACGCTCAGTGTCGTTTTGGGTGAACGAGCGACCTGCAATCGCGCTAAGTCGTGTATGACGTCGGCGGCGGAGTGGATGGCATTGGTCCGCCCGAAATCGCCCCAGCTATGTCCTCCCGGCCCGGATACCGATATTCGCAACCGGCGGCTGCCAACGGCAACGTGCGTGACTCGACCCAGATTGTGACCCTCGACGGCGATCAATGCGCCGATCTCCGGGAACATGTCCATTACGGCCCGAATGCCGCGGAGGTTGCCATTGCCTTCTTCGCCAACATTACCGGTGAGGAAAAGGTCGACCGCGGGAATGAAGCCGATACGCTCGAGGATTGTTGGCAAAAGGAGAACCGACGCCACGCCAAGGCTGTTGTCGCCAATGCCCGGTCCGGCAAGGCGATCGTCCGAGCGGACGATATTGATTGAGGTACTCCATGGAAAGACCGTGTCGGTGTGGGCAGCGAGCAACAACGCCGGCCCGCGCCGCGTTCCCGGAATCCGCGCGACGACGTTGTCAATGTCATCGATGGATACATCGATGGCTCCGTGAGCGCGAAAGAGTTCAGCGACGGCGAGCCCACGTTCATGCTCTTGGCCGGTCGGCGCGGGAATCGCCGCAATACGAGCGGCAAGGTCCGCGACGGCGCCGGCCGCGGCGATCGACGCACGCCGGGCATCAGCAATAACCCGGTGGGAAAGCGCCCCGGCAGCGGTGTCTGTCGGATGCATCAAAGCCTCGGTACTCTTTGTGGGAGGGTTTCAATCGCTTGCGTCGCCAACCCCGGCGACCCAGCCTATGGAGTATAGCATTCCTTCGACGTTGCCTGGCGCGCGCGAGATGCTTGACACCCCAACCGGGCGGCGCTAGGTTTTCGCTGGCCGGGACTGGTCGGCCGGCTTGGCGCGTTCACCGACGCTCGCAAAATGTCCCGGCGCTTGCCTGGAGGAACACAGATGGCCTATTACCGTTTTGACGCGATCGTCGTCGGCGCCGGCGGCGCGGGTTTGATGGCCGCGATTCAGCTCGCGGGCAAGGCGAATATCGCCGTCGTGAGCAAGCTCTACCCCCCTCGGTCCCACACTGGCGCCGCCCAGGGGGGGATCAGCGCCGCCCTTGGCAACGTCGAAGAAGACCACTGGGAATGGCACATGTTCGACACGGTCAAGGGCGGTGATTATCTTGTCGACCAGGACGCCGGCGAAATCTTGGCGCGAGAAGCCGTCGACGCTGTCCTTGAACTGGAGCATATGGGGCTTCCGTTTAATCGAACGCCCAGCGGCAAGATCGATCAGCGGCGCTTCGGAGGACACACACGAAATTATGGTGAAAGTCCGGTGCGGCGGGCATGCTACGCGGCCGACAGAACTGGTCACATGATTATCCAGACGCTCTACCAGCAGGGTATCAAACACCACGTCAACTTCTTCGACGAGCATCATCTCCTCGATCTGATCTTCACAGATGACGGGCAATGTTGTGGCTGCGTGACGTTGGAGATCGCCAACGGCGAGATCCACACGTTGCATGCGAAGGCCGTACTCATCGCAACTGGCGGATTTGGGCGTGTCTTCCAAATCACGTCCAACGCATTGGCCGGCACCGGTGACGGCGTGGCCATTCCCTTCCGGCGCGGCGTGCCATTAATGGACATGGAGTTCTATCAGTTCCACCCGACCGGCCTCTATAGGCTTGGCATCCTGCTCTCAGAGGCAGCGCGGGGCGAAGGTGGCATCCTGCGGAACGCTGACGGGGAAGCGTTCGCCGAACGCTATGCGCCTACTCTCAAGGACCTAGCGCCGCGGGACATGGTCTCGCGCTTCATCTACCAGGAGGTCAAAGAAGGGCGCGGAATCGACGGTAAGGATTATGTCCACCTCGATCTCAGCCACCTCTCCCCAGAGGTGATCGATCAGAAATTACCGGACGTCACCGACTTCGCTCGCACCTATCTCGGCGTCGAACCAAAGACGCATCCAGTTCCGGTTCAGCCGACGGCTCACTACGCGATGGGCGGTTTGCCAACGGACCTCGACGGGCGGGTGATTCGGGACGAGCACGGCACGGCAATCCCCGGCTTTTATTCCGCCGGCGAGGCCGCTTGCGTCTCGGTCCACGGCGCAAACCGGCTCGGCACCAACTCCTTGGTCGATCTCGTCGTGTTTGGACGGCGAGCCGGTCGCCACATGCTTGAATATCTCGAAGATACCAGCCTGCCGACATTACCGACCGATCCGGAGTTCACGGCGCGTGCGCAAGTGGCCGATCTTCTGTCACGCCCGGAGGGCGAACGTGCCGCGGACATTCGCACCGCGATGCAAGAAGTTATGATGGACAAGGTTTCAGTCGTCCGCGACGGAGCTGGATTGGCCGAGGCACACGAAACCATCCGATCTCTGAAGCACGCCTATAGCAATGTCGCCATCCAAGATCGCGGCAAGACGTTCAACACGGACCTGCTCGAGGCGCATGAGCTGGGATGCATGCTCGACTGCGCCGAGGCGATCATTGCCGGCGCGGTCGCCCGAGAAGAAAGCCGAGGCGCACACTTCCGGACTGATTTCGAGAAGCGAGACGACGCGAACTGGCTGGCGCACACACTCGCCTACCGAACATCAGGCGGCCTGCACCTTCGCAAGAAACCAGTCACGATCACGCAATTTGAACCAATGGAACGGAAGTATTGAAGCCATCAGCCGTTAGTCGTTAGCCTGTCTTCTTGTTGGCAGGATTGCTCAGAGACGACGACGGTCCAAGGACCGATGGTTGGAACATGAAATGGCGGCTGACGGCTGAGACTCGACGGCTTCGAAGGAGACATCAGTGGAAGTCACAATGCGGATCAAGCGGTACAACCCGGAAACCGACGTCAAACCGGCCTTTCGGGAATATCAAGTTGAGGTCGAGCCGACCGACCGGGTGCTCGATGCCTTGAATCAGGTGAAATGGTATCAGGATGGCACGCTGACTTATCGCCGCTCGTGTGCTCATGGCGTCTGTGGTTCGGACGCCATGCGGATCAATGGCCGAAACCGGCTTGCCTGCAAGATCTTGATGAAGGAGCTGGGCCGCAAGATCACCATTGAGCCCTTGCTTGGATTCCGGGTGGTCAAGGATCTCATCATCGACATGGAGACGTTTTTCGAGAGCTACAAGTCGGTCAAGCCTTACTTGATTGCCGACGACGCGCCGAGCGCGGGCGAGCGGTTGCAGAGCCCGGAGGAGCGAGCGAGGTATGACGACACGACCAAGTGCATCCTCTGCGCGGCCTGCACGACGGCCTGCCCGATTACGTGGACCAATGAGAATTGGGTCGGGCCGGCCGCCATCGTCAATGCCCATCGATTCATATTCGACAGCCGGGACGAGGGTGCGAACGAGCGGCTGCGGATCTTGAATCAGCGTTCCGGCGTGTGGCGCTGCCGGACCATCTTCAACTGCACCGATGCCTGCCCACGCGGCATCGAAGTGACGCGTGCCATCGAAGAGGTCAAGCGGGCGCTGGTCTTCGACCAGGTGTCGTGATGCCTGACCTCACCACGGTGCGTGCTATACTCCGCCGAGCTTGAACGGACAAAGCAGTGATGGACCGGGTTTAGCCACATGGACAATCCATTTTCTTGGGACTATCTCACAACCCGACCAGGTTCAAATGAGGTATTCGGCGCCTTTGCGATCCTTTTCCTCGTGATCTTCGGCGTCGGGTTTCTAGCGTCGCTCGTGAACTATAGCGGGTGGGTGCCGCGGAGCGTCTTTCCGAATCCTGTGCTACGTCGCATGGCGCATCATTGGTCGGTGATCGGACTCTTCGTCTTCGGCATCGGACTCTTTTTCTTTCTGATCCGAATGCTACAGATCAACCCCTTCACGTTCGGTCTCCGGATCTGGCTATGGTTGTCGTTCGTGGCATTCCTGCTGTTCGCGGTTTACGTCGTCTTTGACTTGCTGACGAGGTATCACGGTGAGGTTGCGGCATTCGAAAAACGTCGGCAGCAGCAGCACTATCTGCGACCGAGCGGGGCAACTGCAGGTGGTCGGGTAGAGGGACCTGGTGCGCCTCTGGCGTCGGGGGCTCGGCCAGTCAAGCGACGAAAACGATAGCGTCGCGGGCAAATCCGCATAGAGAACGGCCCGCTCCGTATTGGAG
>JBOGUE010000005.1:0-10444 GCA_050695955.1 Thermomicrobiales bacterium
GATTCGTCGTTTCATTCGGAGAATCGGGACGTTGACAACGGAAATCGCCGCTCCTTGGCCCCTCGCGGTGCGTGGTAGACTGCCGCGTGTCCAGATGTGGGGCGATGCATGGACGAGTCATGCAGGAGTAGAAGACGGATGGCCCTGACCGCGGCATATGGCGGCGCCAAATGGTCGGAGCGTGTGGCATCGCTGCGCGAGGACATGGTTGAAACCTGGGGCGATTGGGGCGTCTCCTCGGAATGCGGGACGTTGCGTGCCGTGATGCTCCGCCGGCCCGGCTATGAACTCGACGCGGTTGAAGACTTCGACGCATCCCAGATGCGCTCAGACCTGATCCCTGAGGTAGCGCGTGCCCAACACGACGCACTCGCGGACGCCTATCGCGCACACGGCGTCGCCGTCTACTTCATCGAAAACGCGCGCTCGGACAAGCCCAATGCAGTCTTTGTGCGCGACCTGATGCTGATGACGCCGGAAGGTGCGATCGTAACACGGCCGGCGTCGACGGTTCGCGCTGGCGAGGAGCGATTCGTGGCGGAGGCGCTCGCACGACTCGGCGTGCCGATCCTGATGACGGTGCATGGGAATGGCACCTTCGAGGGCGCGGACGTCTGCTGGATTGACCAGGACCTGTGTTTCCTCGCGGAAGGGCTTAGGACCAACAAGGAGGGGGCCGATCAAGTCGAGCGGATGCTGCGTGAAATCGGCGTCCGAGAGGTCGTCCGCATCGGACTCCCCTATGGGGCGATGCACCTCGATGGCTTGCTCAACATCCTCGATCGGGATCTGGCAGTTGTTTGGCCGCGCCGGACGCCGTACAAGATCGTTCAAGCGCTGCATCAACGTGGATTTCGCGTCATTGACATTGAAGACGAGAACGAGGCGCAGCACTGCTTGCCAATGAACTTCGTCGCGCTGGGACCAGGCATTGTGCTCATGCCGGATGGCGGTGTGGGAATGCGCCAGCGATACGAAGAGGCCGGCGTTGTGTGCCATACAGTAGACGTCAGCGAACTGATCAAGGCCGGCGGCGGCGTCCATTGCATGACCGGTTTCCTCAGACGCGACGACCTCTGATCGACCACACCTGCCGGGGAACCTCGCGATGCTGGTCGAACTTTCCATAAGCGACTTCGCCATTATCGATGAACTGCGCATTCCGTTCGAGCCTGGACTCAATGCCCTGACCGGCGAGACCGGCGCCGGCAAATCGATCATCATCGATGCCCTCGGCGCGGTGCTCGGCGAGCGCGTCGGAGCCGACGTCGTGCGGACCGGCGCCAAAGGGGCGAGGATCGAGGCGACGTTCGATGTCGCCGCGATGTCGATGCGCCCCGAATATCGCGGTGCCTGTGAAGATCTCGGTATCGAGCCCGATGACGATTCGCTGATCCTTAATCGTGAGGTCTCGGCGTCCGGTCGAAGTTCCGCGCGGATCAACGGACGCGCGACGACTGCATCAGCCCTTGCCCGAATTGGTGGCCTCCTGGTGGACATCCACGGCCAAAGCGACCATCTGTCGCTGCTGCGGCCCTCCGAGCACCTCGACATTCTCGATCGATACGCGGGACTCGGTGATCTGCGCCTAGCCTTCGGCGAGGTCGTGCGCGAGTTGCATTTGGTGCGAAGCCGAATATCGGGGATTGAAGGCTCGGCCCGGGAGCGAGCGCAGCGCGCGGATCTCCTGGCGTTTCAGGTCAACGAGATCACGGATGCCAATCCGCGGTTGGGAGAGGAGGAAGAGCTCCTCGCCGAGCGGACGGTGCTCGCTAATGCCGATCGACTGGCGACCGATGCGGCTCGGGCATTTACGCATTTGGCGGGAGACGACGAGGCCGTGGGCGGGGCGGCGATGGTGACGGCGTTGTCGAGTCTGCGACAAGGTAGCGGCGATATCGCGGACATCGCGGCAATAGACGAGTCGATGGCCGACTTCGCGAGTCGATTCGCGGAACAGGTATACCTGATCGAGGACTTGGCCCATGAGCTCCGCGAGTATCGGGATCGGATCGAGGCCGATCCGGCCCGCTTGGAGGCGGTGGAAGAGCGGCTTGATCTGCTCAAGACACTCAAGCGCAAATACGGGGCGAGCATCGAGGAGGTCATTGCGTTCGGCGAACAAGCCGCGATTGAATTGGAATCGATCGCCGGTGGCGAAGCGAACGTCGCGGCACTGCGTGAGCGCGAAACAGGACTGATCAACGCGGCCGTGGAACGCGCGTTAAAGCTCTCCGCGGCGCGCCGGCTAGCGGCGGACCGTCTTGCGCAGGCAACGGAGCACTCCATCGCGGAGCTCAACATGGGCCGGGCGCGGTTCGAGGTTGCGATGACTGATGCGGACGATCCGGAGGGCCTGCCATCCGGTGAAGACGACGGACGCCGGATTGCTTGCGACGAGAAGGGGATAGACCGGGTGGAGTTTCTCCTTGCGCCAAACGCCGGTGAAGCCTTGAAGCCACTGGCGAGGGTGGCTTCGGGAGGCGAGACGGCGCGGCTGATGCTCGCGCTCAAGTCGATCCTAGCGGCGGGTGACGCGACTCCTACGCTCGTCTTCGATGAAGTCGATGTCGGCGTCGGCGGCCGTTCGGGTCAGGTGGTCGGCGAGAAACTCTGGAGCCTAACAGATCATCACCAGGTTATCGTTATCACCCACCTGGCGCAGATCGCGGCGTTTGCCGGCACGCACTTCAGAATCAGTAAGGGCGAGCGAGCTGGTCGCGTCATCACCGACGTCGATGCGGTGTCGAATCGAGAGCGAGTTGACGAAGTCGCCGCGATGTTGGACGGTCTGCCCGTGACCGCCGCCTCGCAAGCGAATGCGGAGGCATTGCTCGGTCGCGTGACCGCGTGGATAGACGAGCGCTGTGCAAGGCCGGCCGACGAGCCGCGCGTGGCGGCTCGTCGCTGAATCGACTGGTATATTCTTCGAAGGGACGGCCCGGCCTTCGGTTGGGGCGGCGCTTCCGGAACACCGATCGGTCGGAGGCGACGGCCTCTCGCGCAACAGGAGGAACGTGCATGCAGCCCAGCATGAAGATGATCCAGCAGATGCAGAATCGGCTGGCGAAGATTCAACAAGAGTTGGCCGAAACGATCGTTGAAGGCTCCGCCGGTGGCGGTGTGGTGACCGCCCAGGTGACGGCGTCGAAGGAGTTCAAGGCGATCAAGATCGATCCCAGCGCCGTGGATCCGGATGACGTCGAAATGCTCGAGGATCTCATCACCGCGGCCATCACCGACGCGATGACGCAGGCGCAAACGATGAGCGAGGACAAGCTGGGAATGTTGACTGGGGGCATGAAGATTCCCGGATTGATGTAGCGGACCGCACTGAGCTCGCACGAGGCTCGGACAGTGACAATGCGCGGTGAGCCGCTCAAGGTCTATTTGGAAGACGTGGTACGTCTGCGCAAGCCGCACCCATGCGGCGGCTTCGAGTGGACCGTCGTTCGGCTCGGGGCAGATATCGGTCTGCGCTGCAACGGTTGCGGCCGCAAAATCTTGCTGCCCCGCCGCGACCTCGAACGGCGATTAAGAACCTTTGTCAGTCGCGGTCCCGAGTTCGATCTCTCTGCCGAACAATCGCCCGTTGCCTCCGCAACGGCCACAACCGATGCTGAGGTAGGGTGACTCGTGGGTAGCCAAGGGCCTGTTCCTCCTGGCGGTGTGCCGACCGAGGGAACGGCGCCGGCGGTTGGGACGGCGGCACTCGCCCGCCGAGCACAACCCGTGCCGCGCTCCTCCACCCGCGACGTCCTTAGAAACGGGCCGTTTTTGCGACTCTGGCTGGCACAGGCGCTATCCCAGACATCGTCAAACATGGTCAATTTTGCGCTTTTGCTGCAGGTGCGCAACATCATCGAGGTCCACAGTCTGACCCAGGCCAACACCGCTATTAGCTTGGTGATTCTGGCTTTCTCGCTGCCATCGGTGCTCTTCGGACCGCTGGCGGGGGTGATGGCTGACCGCATAAACCGCCGGCTGCTGATGGCAGCAACGAATGCGCTCCGCGCGGTGGCCGTCCTCTGTTTTCTGGTAATAGATCCGGGATGGCACGTTGAGACGATCCTGATCGCGCACTATCTGGTCACATTCTTGTTCGGCATCGCCGGTCAGTTTTTTGCGCCGGCGCAAGGCGCGACGATTCCTTCCCTCGTTCCACGTACTCAACTCATTGCAGCAAACGCGCTCTTCAATCTCACCTTTACCGCGGCCCAATTGCTCGGTTTCGCTACGCTTGGACCTCTCTTGATCAAGGTTGTCGGCATCGACCAACTCTTCGGCCTCACGATTGTGCTCTTTGTCATTTGCACTGGACTCATCATAACGCTGCCACCGACGCCGATCCCGGAGCAGGTCGACGCCGACGAGTCGGCGAGTCCAATGCTGCGTCTCTGGTTGGACATCAAGGAGGGACTCGTCTTCATCTTGCAAGATCCCTATTTGATGAAGGCGATCGCCTACTTGACGACGGCGGCGACCACGTTCCTGATGGTGGCGACGCTTGGCCCGGAGTTCATCACGGGAGTAATTGGACTGCCGAAGGAAGACATTGGCTACATCGTCGCGCCGGCCGGACTCGGCGTCGTCGCAGGCGTCTTGCTTGTCAGTCGGTTCGTGCGGCGATTCGAGCGGGAGACAATTATTGACTGGGCGCTGACATTGGCCGGCGTCACGCTGTTTTGCCTGGCGATTTGCAGCGACGTGATCTCGTTTTTTTGGATCGGTGGCGACGCGCCGGCCGCGGTCACGACGACCGTCGCGGCGTTCTTCGCCACGCTCCTCGGTATCTGCAATGCTTTTATCCTTGTTCCGGCGCAGACGATGCTGCAAGAGCGCTCGCACGAGCACATCCGGGCGCGGGTCTATGCCACATTCTTTACGATCTCGAATACGGTCTCGTTTGTTCCCATCTTCTTTGCCGCGGCCTTCGCGGACCTTTTCGGCGTCGTTAACGTGCTCATGGTGGTCGCGGCGATCGTGATTTCTGTCGGGTTATCGAGTCTGATCAGGCGGCGAGCGGCCGAGGAGCGGCGCTGGCAACGCCCGCGGACGCGACATCGACAGGGTCCGGAGGCACTGACTCCCCCTAAAAAATGACGATCGTGCGAGGATTAGTTTCCACCGCTGAGCAAGAGATTGAGCAGTGCCATGCGGATAGAAACGCCGTTGTGGGCCTGTCGAAAGTAGGCGGCCCGCGGGTCGGAATCCACGTCCGGCGTGATTTCGTCGACCCGGGGCAGCGGATGCATCACGACGGCGTGGTGGGGAAGCCGATCGAGCGAGTCGCGATCGAGCACGTAGACGCCACGAGCGGACGCGTACGCCTCAGGGCTGTCAAAGCGCTCTCGCTGGATGCGCGTCTGGTAAACAACGTCGACTTCGGGCAAAACCGTCGCAAGATCCGTCTCGTCGCGGAACCGGATGCCACGAATGGTTAGAATGTCGCGCACGTCGTCGCCCATCGGCACGCTGGGCGGAGAGACGAACACGATTTCCGTGCCGGTGGTGAGTCCGAGGAGAATTGCCAGCGATCGCACCGCGCGGCCGAACTTCAGATCGCCAACAAGGGCAACCCGCAATCCGTCGATGCGACCCAGCTCCCGTTGAATCGTGTAGAGATCGAGAAGGGCCTGCGTGGGATGCTCACCAGGACCGTCGCCGCCGTTAATGATTGGGACCGGCGATACCGTCGCCGCGCGCGCCGCCGCGCCCTGCTCGTAGTGGCGGATAACAATGGCGTCCGCGTAACCGGCGATGATGCGGGTGGTGTCTTCTACCGACTCGCCCTTGATCGCGGAGGAGAACTCGCGGGCGTTTTCGGTTGAGATAACCTGACCTCCAAGTCGGATCATGGCCGACTCGAAGCTGAGGCGGGTGCGAGTCGAGGGCTCGTAAAATATTGTGGCCAGGATGCGGCCAGAGAGCGGCGCGGCATTCCGCGGTAGACCACGCATGCGATCAGCGAGGGCGAAGAGTTCTTCGACCAGCGGCCGGTCAAACTGACTTACCTCGACGACGTGACGAAGTCCCACGTGTGCCTCCCCTCGAACTTCGAAATCAAACCGGGGGACAGTATAGTGGGGTATACGGACAGCGGAGGCGAGGGCGCAAAAGGGCGGTGGACGTGGCGATCATCGAACTGACGGAGCGGGTGGCAGTTGTGCCCGGTGGGGTCAATGTCGGCGTTGTGCGGGCGGGCGGCAACCAGTGCGTCATGGTCGACACCGGGTTAAACGAAACGAACGCGAAGCGAGCGCTGAAGGCGATTCGAGAGGAGTGGGGTGGCGCGGTCGTCGCGATCCTGACGACGCACGGGCACGCTGACCACTTCGGAGGGAACGCGGCAATCGTAAAGCGTACCGGCGCGCGGGTCTACGCTCCGGCGCTGGAAGAGGCGTTCTTGCGCTACCCAATCCTGCAAACGGCCAGCTTGTTCGGGGGGGCGGATCCACCGACGACAATGCGCGGCAAATTCTTGTTGGCAGAGGCGAGTCCGGTCGATGAAGTGCTTTCGGCGGGAGAGGTCGACGTCGAGGGCGTACCGGTGCAGTCCGTTTCGCTCGCCGGGCACTCACCGAACCAGTTTGGCTATGTAGTGGACGGTGTCTTTTTCTGCGCGGATGTCGTCTTGCCGGAACAGGTACTAGCCAAGTACAAGATCCCATATCTCTTCTCTGCAACCGATCATCTGCGGGCGTTGGCCGTGGCGCGCGACGTGGCGTGCGCGCATGTTGTGCCAGGACACGGCCCATTGCGTGACTCGATCGATGATCTCTGTGAGATGAACGAGACGCTGTTGCGCGACGTGCTCGAAAGCGTGTTGGACATTGCGAGCACGCCGGCGACGGCAGATGCGATCCTGACCGATCTCTTGCGCAAATACGAGGCAGACGTAACCGATGCCCCGTCCTATTACCTGCTGCATCCGACGGTTTTTGCTTATCTCAGCCATTTGCATCGGGAACGGCGACTCGATCACGACGTGCGTGATGGGCAGTCATTGTGGCACGCGATCTAGCCCGCTACCGCGGCCCAAAATCGCCCAACACCAGCTCAGCGATCCGGTTGCCAAGGCGGACGCTGTAGTTCGTGCCACGATCCTCCGGGTAGATCTGACTGGTATTGGCCAAGTAGAGATTGGCGAAGGGAGTCCGGTGGTCGGGGAGTTTCTCGCTGTAGTTGAGCGTGACGATGGGTTGGGCTGAGCGCTCACGAAAGACCCACCAGCGCTCGATCCAGCCTCGGTCAAACTCGGGGTTGATGCGTTTCAAGTAGGGAATGTATGTTTCGATCAATTGCTCTTCCGGCATCGAGAAGTAAGGGTGATCCACCTCCATGTACTTACTTAGGTAGACGTAATGCTTGCCGCCGTAGTCCTCGGGCGGCATGAAGTTGGTGTGCTCGATCACGCCGGTAAATGGCAGGTCGCGGTCCGCGACGTTGAGCCAGTAAGTCGACGAAAGTGGGCGCGACATCTCGAGGAGCGCGACCGCCGCGGCTTCATAGGTGAGGCCGGTGAGCTTCGACTTGTAGTCGTCTGGCAGCTCGGGAACCAGCCGTGCAAGGATGGGTGACGGCGTTGTGACGACGACCGCGTCGCACGTCTCAGATTCGCTCCCTTCGTCGAACTGTAAACGCCAGCGCTCGTCGGGCAGTTGTTTCAGCGCGACTGGTCCTTGCCCGACGCGGAGATCAGCTCCAGCTTGTCGCGCGCCCACGGCGAGGGCGTCGATCAACACGTTGAAACTGCCGCGGATGTACCCGAGCTTTTCCTGGTCGAGAGGTGAACGGCGCGACGTGGTTCGCAGCCAGATCTTGCCCCAAAACCAGACCATCGCAACCTGATCGTGATAGCGCCCGAACTTCGCTTCGAGTTGGGCGCCCCAGGTTTGATCGTAGGCACGATTGCCAAGCGCCCGGCGAAGCCATTGTTCGGCTGTGACCCGCTCGAACTTGCGCCAATTGCGGAATCGCTGGAGGTAGGCGGTCACCAATCCAATGCGAATCCGGTCGCGGAGCGGTAGCACGTCGAGTTTCAGCAAATCGAGTGCACCGTTCAAGGGATAAATCTTACCGTTGGCGAAATAGCCGACGTTGGACGGCAGCCAGACGAGGTGGTCGCCGATGCCGAGTTCCTCGATGAGCGCGGCGATGTCGCGATCACTCTGAAATAGGTGATGATAGAAGTATTCCAAGTCGCCACCGGTGACTGGGAACGCGGCGGCTTGGCCACCGAGGCGATTGCCGCGTTCCCACAGCGTCACCCGTTGGCCGGCCCGCGCGAAGCGGAGGGCGGCCGTGAGACCCGTCATGCCGCCCCCGATGACGCCAATATGCTTGATTGAGTCGTTCATGCGAAGTGATTAACTCCCCTATGAAGGACAAAGCGGGTGGACCAGACGTGGACCACCCGCTTTACGTCTCCGATCCTGCTGGTGGCCGCGTCTAGATAAAGAGCGGTGAGAGAACGAGGGTGATCGTCGCCAGCAACTTGATCAAGACATGTAGCGACGGGCCGGCAGTGTCTTTGTAGGGATCGCCGACCGTGTCGCCGACGACAGCAGCCGCATGGGCCTCGGAGCCCTTGCCGAGCACCTTCCCGTCGTCGTCGAGCAGGTTTCCGGCTTCGATGTACTTTTTGGCATTGTCCCAGGCGCCGCCGCCGTTATTGAGCACGATGGCCTGCAAGACGCCGACGATGGTGCCGATCATCATCATGCCGGCCGCGGCCTCCCAGCGGAGGATCACGCCAACCAAAATCGGCACGGCCAAGGCCAACGCGCCGGGCAGGACCATCTCGCGCAGGGCCGAACGCACCGAGATGTCGACGCAGCGGGCGTAGTCAGGCTTCGAGGTTCCAGCCATGATACCGGGATCGGCCGCGAATTGGCGGCGGACCTCCTCGATCATGCCTTGAGCGGCGCGGCCGACGGCGCGAATGGCGAGCGAGGTGAAGAGAAAGATGAGCATCGCGCCGATGAGTCCGCCGACGAAGACCTTCGGCTCGGCCAAATTGACGACGCGGACGAAGTCGTCGCCGAAGTCGCCGAATCGAACGACCTCGTCCAGGAATGCCGAGAAGAGGAGGAATGCGGCAAGGGCCGCTGTGCCGACCGCGTAGCCCTTGGTCAAGGCCTTGGTCGTATTGCCGACGGAGTCGAGCGCGTCGGTCACTTCCCGGACCGACTCCGGCTGGTTGCTCATCTCGACGATGCCGCCGGCGTTGTCGGTGATCGGGCCGAAGGTGTCCATCGCTAGGATGTAGGCGGCGGACATGAGCATGCCCATCGTGGCGACGGCGGTGCCGAAGATACCGCCAGAGACGCCCACATCCAGCGGGAAGTTGACCGACTCTCCGATTGCGTACGAGCTGAGAAGTGCCGCGCCGATGACGATCGCCGGCATGCCGGTCGTTTCAAAGCCGACGGAGAGACCAGAGATGATGTTTGTGGCGACGCCGGTCTTCGAGGCTTCCGCGATCTGCTTAACCGGCCGCCAGTTCCCGGAGGTGTAGTACTGGGTGATGTAGACGAAGGCAATGGAGGTAATGATGCCGATCACACCGCAGAAGGCGAATTGCCACCAGCCGAACGGTAACATCCACCAGCAGACGAAAAAGAGGGAAACGACCGAGAGCGCGGCGACGACAAAGTACCCGCGGTTGAGTTCTCCCATGGGGTCGGTAACGTTTGGTCCGGGTCGAACCGCGAGGATGCCGACGAGCGAGCAGAGGAGGCCAAAGGCGCCGATGACGAGCGGGAAAAAGATCCAGGCGATGCTGTCGTCGTTGGAGGCGCCGCCGGAGGCGGAGTAGAGGGCGACCCCGAGGATCATGGCGCCGATGATCTCGGCGGCGGAGGATTCGAAGAGATCCGCGCCACGACCGGCGCAGTCGCCGACATTGTCGCCGACGAGGTCGGCAATGACCGCCGGGTTGCGCGGATCGTCTTCGGGAATGCCGGCTTCGACCTTGCCGACCAGATCGGCGCCGACGTCGGCCGCTTTGGTATAGATGCCGCCACCGAGCTGCGCGAAGAGGGCGACGAAGGAGGCGCCGAACGCGAAGCCGACGATCCAAAACGGCGTCTCGGCGACGGCCGGCATCGCGCCTTCAGCGAAGGTGTAGACGACAAAAAAGACGCCGGTGACACCGAGGAGACCGAGCGCGATGATCAGAAATCCGGTGACCGCGCCGCCACGGAGAGCGACGAGCAGTGCATCGCCGAGACCGCGCTGGGCTGCCGCGGCCGTTCGCAAGTTGCTGCGGACAGCGACGTACATGCCGATGAAACCAGAGAGGCCCGAGAGCAAAGCGCCGACGAGGAATGCGACTGAGGTGATGATGCCCCGGGCTACCTCGTGCTCTTTCTCGAAGAGGGCGACGAGAACCCCCATGACGATGGCGGTGACGACGGCGAGGAGGGCAATTGTGCGGTAC
>JBOGUE010000006.1:0-7327 GCA_050695955.1 Thermomicrobiales bacterium
GCCGCATGGCATACAGATCGTCGAGGTCGCCGAAGCCGAGCGCCACGAACGGCGCCAGCGCGTAGGAGAGCGTCGCCCCCTGGGTGTAGGGAATGTCGGAGGGGAAGATCGGTAGGCCGCGTTCGGCCACCATGTGCGCGGCCATGACACTGGCAGCCTCGTCGATGTGGGGACCGAGATGATCGGCGGCCGACAGGCGCACGAGGAAACCGACGACCAGGATGGCGCCGACGACGATCGGCGCCCAGGCCCCGGCGCGCGCCAGCTCGGCCTCGTCGTCGACTGTCTCCTCAAGGGACGAGGCGGTCCTCCGCGACCAGGGCCGCGACCAGGCGCGACCCGTGGACACATCCGGCAGTGCCGCAATCTCGTCGGCGGCTGCCTCAGCCTGACGGGTCTCGGTGCTCACGATCGCCACTCCAGACGTGAAGTGCAGATCGACCGGGAGCGCTCACTTGGCACGCGGGGGATCGGTTGTCGCGTTGAACGAGGGGTCAAACCGCGATACACCCGTTAGATGCCGGCACGGACCACGACCAGGGCGCACCAGCGCCGCACCCGGCATCGGACCACGCACCACACACATCGACACACCGCGACCTGACGCCGCGGGCACAGACGGACGCCTTTCGGGCCACCGCCCCGCGAGTATAGCAGGGGGCAGCGGAGAACAGACTTCGTTCGCGAAGGGAGGTCCCCATGCTATGCTCAGCCGTCACCAAATAGGGAGCATGCAATGGCGAGTAAGACACTGGCTCGGCCAGACATCCTCCATGACCTGGGCGACGGCCTGGTCTTGCGCGGAGCGAGATCCCAGGATCGCGAGGCGGTCGCCGCGTTTCACGCGAACACGCTGCTCGCCGTTGGCGAGACCGCCCCGCTTGAGCGCCTCTATTACTTCGTCCTCGACTTGATGAGCGGCGAGCATCCCGACTGCAAGCCCGGCGACTTCATGCTGGTTGAGGAGACCACCTCCGGTAAGATCGTCTCCTCGCTCGGCCTGATCTCGCAGACGTGGACCTACGACGGGATCCCGTTCAGGGTCGGCCAACCCGATATCGTCAGCACCGATCCCGCGTACCGCAGGCGCGGCCTGGTGCGCGCCCAGATGAACGAGGTCCACCGGTGGAGCGCGGCACGGGGCGAACTCGTCCAGGGCATCACGGGCATCCCCTGGTACTACCGGCAGTTCGGGTACGAAATGGCGCTCAGTCTCGACGCGAGCCGTGCCGGCTCGCGGCATCATGTCCCCAGGCTACATGAAGGAGCGTCGGAGCCGTACAGCTTTCGCCCGGCCACGACGGACGATCTGCCGTTCATTCTCGAGATGTACCGGCGGGCAACGTCGCGCTCGCTCGTCGCTTCGCTGCGCGATGACGCGCTCTGGCGCTACGACCTCGAGGCACGGAGCGAAAAGAACGGGATGCGCCGCGAATTCCGCGTGATCGAGACGGCGGGACCCGCCGGCAAGCCAGTCGACCTGGTGATCCACTGGCGGCGGTTATGGGGGTCGGAGCTGGGCGTCAGCCTGTACGAGCTCACGGCCGGCGTGCCTTTCTTGGCGGCCACGCCCAGCGTGCTGCGCTACCTGGACGCGACGGGCGATGCGTACGCGATACGCGACGGTGAAGATTTCGGCGCGATTGCCTTCAGCCTCGGCGAGCAACACCCGGTGTACGAGACCATCCCGGACAGGTTGCCCCAGGTCGGCACGCCATACGCCTGGTTTGTCCGCGTCCCCGCCTTGCCCGCCTTCGTGCGCCACATCGCGCCGGCCCTGGAGAAGCGCCTGGCGGCATCGGCGCAGGCTGGCTACACGGGCGACCTGAAGGTCAGCTTCTACCACACCGGCCTCCATTTCAGTTTCCAGGACGGACGTGTCTCTCTCGATGGCTGGACGCCGGCAGAAGTTGAAGAGGGCGACGCGGCCTTCCCCGACCATACCTTTTTGCAACTCCTGTTTGGGTACCGATCGCTGGCCGAGCTCCGGCACGCCTTCCCCGACTGTGCGGCCACCACGGAACACGCCCGTGCCCTGCTGCCCATCCTCTTCCCCAAGAGAGACTCGGAGGTGTGGGCGGGGGGATGAGGACAGTCGTCAACGCACGGGGTCAGGTCACTTCTGACGCCAGGCGCGGAAGTGGGCGAGGAGCTTCTCGCGGGCGGCGGGCGAGACGTCGTCCTCCCGCAGGCGACCGACAACGGCGAGGGTGCGGCGCATCTGGTCGAGGTAGGTGCGGCATCCCGGACAACTGGCGAGGTGCGCCTCGAAGCGGGCACGCTCCGCGGCCGGCAGGGCGTGCTCCAGATAGTCGGTAATGAGCTCGACGAGCTCTTGACAAGTCATTTCGTCGGCGACGGCGCTAACGGCGTTACCCTCCTGCAAGATAGTGCTCCAACGCGCGACGCACCTTCGAGCGGGCGCGGTGGAGCAGCACACGTTGATTCGTCTCGCTAATGCCGAGAGCATTACAGACTTCGGCCGAACCCCAACCCTCGACGTCGCGCAGCGTGATCACCTCCCGTTGGCTCGGCGGCAGTCCGGCGATGACTTCGTCGATCCGAGCGCGCGCCTCGCGGGAGACGAGCCGTTCCTCCGGCAAGTCTTCCCAGGAGGTCGGCCGCGATGTCCAGTGGCCTGCCAGACGGTGACCGGGTGGAAGGAAGTGATCCGGCTCGACCGCGGCTTCGCCCTGGTCGGCGTCCGCGCTCCAGGCGACGGAGAAAGGGATGCTGCGGTGCTCGCGGGCGCCGCGGCGCTTGGCGCGGTTGACCAAGATCCGGAAGAGCCAGGTCTTGAGCGAGGAGCGTGCCTCGAAGCGGCCGATTCCCTGGAGGACGCCGAGCCAGGTCTCCTGGACCACGTCTTCAGCCGCGGGGCGGTTCGGCACGTAGATCATGGCCAATCGCACGAGCGAGGCCTGATAGCGATCGATCAAGGCGGCGAAGGCAGCCTCGTCCCCAGCGCGCAACCCGGCGACGAGGTGCGCGTCGTCTTCGCGTGCGGCGCTGTTGGCGGCCCACCCCATAATCGCCCTGCCTTTCGGTCCGGTCCCCCGGACGCCCTGACCAGAGCGGCGTTCCCCATCAATCGCTTGACGATCTACTGACTGCCCAAGATAGCCACTAGCATACGGCACGGTTATTCCTCCGTCGACACATCGTATTCGTCCGGCCCTGTAATACATCCTGGCGCACGAACCTGTCGAAATAATGACGAATGCGCGCATATTGTGTGCGAGTACCAAGCGAACCGCGTCGACGGCCCCGCGCGATGCCTGCTAGCATCCACGGTGCAGATGCAGTTGCAGATGCAGACGCAGATGCCTCGCGGTAGGGACGGGATCGGGGATTGAGCACGGCCGAAGCTGGCGGAGCGGGCGTGGGCAACGGGGGATCGAGCGGGTCGACGGGACGGCGGCCGCGGCTGGCGGTGCGCGCGTGGCCACCGGCCCGGCAGTTCCTGTTTGCGCTGCTCTTGCTCTACCTCGGCAAGGAAGCGATCACCGTCGTCGTCTTCCCCGCCTTCACCGGCCATGATGAGGTCGCGCACTTCGCGTACGTCGAGCTCGTCGCCGAGGAGTACCGGGTGCCGCGCATCCCCGACGTCGACGAGTGGCAAGCGGCCTACAACGAGACGCGCAAGACGCCGCCAGGCGACTACGTACCGGAAAAGCTCTATCCCTATTGCCGCTCCTTCACCGCGGATTGGCTGTGCAGCCCCGACAACCGGAGTTACCTCCGCAATCCGCCGCGGGTTGTCACCTGGACCGGCGGTGGTGACTTTTTCCCCTCCGGTTGGATCTACACCGCGAACCACCCACCGCTCTACTACCTGCTGCTCACCCCCGTCTACTGGGCGACCGACGGCGCCTCCGCGGCGGCCCAGCAATACGCCATGCGCGCCGCGTCGATCGCTTTCGGCGTGATGACCGTGCTGCTGGCGTACCTGCTCGCCACGACACTCTTTCCCGGCGATACCTTCCTCGGCATCACCGTGCCCGCCTTCGTCGCCTTCCAACCCCAGGTCTCGTACGAAGCGGCGATGCTCAACAACGATATCCTCGCCATCGCCCTCTTCAGCCTGATCCTCTATTTGCTGGTCAGAGGGCTGCGCGACCGCTTTCCCTGGCAGACGTGCGCCCTGACCGGGGCCGCCTTCGGCCTCGCGCTGCTGGCCAAGGGCACGGCGATCACGGCGATCCCGATCATCGCCCTGGCGGTGGTGCTCGGCGTCGGCTGGTGTAGCGTGCGGGCATGGGTGGCAAAGGGAGCGGTCATCGCCGGTATCGGCGGAGTGCTGGCGGCCCCCTGGTATCTCTTCCTCTACCGCACCTACGGCAACCTCGACGGGTTTGAGCAGATCTCGCAACTTCAGGTCTGGAGCTACTTCAACCAGGATCCGCCCGGCATCATGGACCAACTCTGGAACCGCGACTTCGCGGTGCTGCGCTGGAAAGAAACCTGGGGCGAGTTCGGTTGGCGCCGGATTCACCTCGGCGACGGTCTCCTCTGGGTGATCGGCATCCCATGCCTGATCGCGCTGGCCGGCTTGGCGTGGTATCTGGTAGGCGCGTTCCGGCGACGGCCGGGCGCGGCAGACCCCATTGCCCATCCCCGGCGGTGGCAATTACAGGCGGTCGTCGTCCTGCTGGCGACGGCGGTTGTCGCCTACCTGGCGGTCATCGAGTTCGGCACCCGCTTTTCACTCACGCAGGCGCGCTACTATTTCCCGGCCATCAACGCGGTCGCGTTGCTGCTCATGCTCGGGCTGCGGACGTTGATTCCGGCCCGCGGCTGGCACTACGGGCAGACGGGGATCGTGGTCGCCCTGCTGCTGATGAACGTCGTGATTTACACTCAGTACGTCATCCCCTATTGGCATCTCGACACGTTCGACGTAGGGTCTCTCTATGGCGGTCGTTGAGCGCCCAGGCGCCGGCATCGGGGTTAACGGACACGAACCAGTGGTCACGGTTGCGCCCGGGCCAGCGCCTGCTCCGCGCGTGGGATGGCGGCGGCGCCTCGACCCGCGGCAATGGCCGGCGGCCCGCCAGTTCCTGCTCGCCCTGCTCGTGCTCTATGTCGCCAAGGGACTGCTCACCGTCTTCATCTTCCCGGCCTTCACCGGGCACGATGAGGTCGCGCATTTCGCCCACCTCGAAGTCGTCGCCAGCGACCACCGCCTGCCTCGTGTGCCGATTCTGGACGAATGGCGCGCGGACTACGAGGCGGTCCAGCACCAACAGATGCCCCCAGGCGACTACGTACCGGACAAGCTCTACCAGTATTGCCGGTATTTCATCCAGGACGACTGGTATTGCGCCCCCGACGACCCCACCTGGGCCCAGAGTCCGCCCCACGTGGTTAACTTCCTCAACGAGTTCTTCCCCTCCGGTTGGATCTACACCGCGAACCACCCTCCCCTCTACTACCTGGTTATGACCCCCGTCTATTGGGCGACCGAGGGGGCGTCGGTGGCCGCGCAGCAGTACGCACTGCGTGCCGCGGCGATCGCGTTCGGCGTGATGACGGTGGTGTGCGCCTATCTCCTCGCGGCAACGCTTTTCGCCCGGGAGACCTTCCTCGCGATTACCGTCCCGGCCTTCGTCGCCTTCCAGCCGCAGGTATCCTACGAGGCGGCGATGCTCAACAACGATATCGTCGCTATCGCCTTGTACAGCCTTGTCTTGTACCTGCTTGTCAGAGGACTACGCGATCGCTTCCCATGGCGCCTCTGCGTCGTGACCGGGGTCGCCTTCGGGTTGGCGTTGCTGGCCAAGGGAACCGCCGTCTCGGGGGCGCCGCTGATCGCGCTTGCCGTCATTCTGGCCGTCGGCTGGCGGGATGTTCGCGGGTGGATCGCCAGAGGAGCGGTCATCGCCGGCGTCGCCGGCCTGGTCAGCTCGCCCTGGTTCATCTACCTCTATCGCATGTACGGCAACCTCGACGCTTTCGCGCAGATCTCGCGGCTTCAATACTGGAACTTCCGCGACCGGGAACCGCCGAGCATCCTCGATCAGCTTTGGAACCGCGACTTCGCGGTGCTGCGCTGGAAAGAGACGTGGGGGATGTTCGGCTGGCGCCGGATTCACCTCGGCGACGGCCTGCTGTGGGCCATTGGCGCCGTTTGCTTGGTGGCGTTGATCGGGTTGGTTTGGTACGCGGTGCTGGCCATCCGGCGCCCCGAGCGGACGACGCACGACCCGGTGCTTCGGCCGCAACGGTGGCAGGTACATGGGCTCGTGCTGATGCTGGCGACCGCCGTCGTCGCCTACCTCGCCATCCTCGAGTTCGGCACCCGCTTCGAGTTGACCCAGGCCCGCTACTACTTCCCGGCGATCAACGCCGTCGCACTCCTGCTCATGCTCGGATTGCGGGCGCTGATCCCGCGCGGCTACCGCCACTACGGTCAAGCCGGCGTCCTCGTCGCCCTCTTGCTGATGAACGTGCTGATCTACACCCAGTACGTCATCCCGTACTGGCACATGGACGACTCGACGCCAAGCCCCATTGAGCGGTTTTTTGATGATGAGGAGTGATGATCGTAAATAGCGTCAGCCGTTTCGCATCCAGCCACGCCCGAGCTTCCACTCGAAAAACCTGCTCGTCAACACCTCGTCTGACCTGACAAACGCATCAATCGCGCTTGTCGCTTCGGGAAGCGTCTGGTGTGGCGGTTGCAACGGCACCAGGATGCCGAAGTGAGGCGGTCGCGGTTCGACCGCCCAGAGGTCTGACCAATGCCGCCACGCCCGCTGAAGGAGCAAGAAATCCTTCTTGTTATGCCTCACGAAAATGCGCCCGAGCGCCGCGGCATAGGCGAGTTGCTCTTCGTCGCCGGCCCGCCGGCGACCGACCTCGTCGGGCGTGAGCACGTCGTGGCCAAGCAATCCCAGCGTCCGGCCGAGTTTCGTGTCCACGTCGGCGTCGAGATACAAGAGCGCCAATCAGGCCCATCCCTCGTCGGCGGCCCACGCCATATTGAGTGTAATCTGCGCGTCAATAACCTTCTGGTGTCGCTCGTAGTAGGCGAGCGCGGCGCGGACCGCCTCCTCAGACAGATGATACGAATCCGCCACGTCAGCAACCTCCCGCCCCGCATCCCGGAGTTGCTGGATGACGGTCGTCACCCTGACGCTGGACTCGATGACACGGGCATCGTCGGGCGTGTCGAGCGGTGAGAGCAACTCGACGTGGCGCGCGATCAACGCGTCCGTGGCTTCGTCAGCGTAGGTTTTTCGCGGCTTTGGCAGCGCCATCCTCAATCTCCGATCCTGCGCCGCGCATCCGGCTCGGATCTCTCCGCGATGCTGACTGTAGGGTG
>JBOGUE010000007.1:0-1894 GCA_050695955.1 Thermomicrobiales bacterium
GCGCTGGTGCGTGGGCTCGGTTGCGGGATATCACGCTGCCACTACTGCGCCGCGAGGGCGCGCTGGTTCTGGTGATGACGACGATCGTAACGTCTGGTAGCTTCGTCCTGATCTTGATCTTGACCAACGGCGATCCCGGCCGCCAAACGCTCACGCTCTCCCTGTACGCCTTTCACAATGGTTACGGCGCGCTTGAGATCGGATTCGGTTCCGCGATCTCGACCGTGCTCCTCGCGACGAACGTGGCGATCGCGGCGGTCTATTTCCGGCTGGCAAGGGAACGTCGATGAGCGCGGCGCTGCCACGAACGCGCGGCTCGCGGCTCTCGATGGAACGGTTGCTCGTCCACCTGGCATTGGTCCTCGTCATCGCCGTATTCGGTGCGCCGTTTGTCCTCATCGCTGTCACCGCGGTCGCGATCGACCCCGAGGACATATGGCCGTGGCCGGGCTCGCTGACGCTCGATCACATTGTCGAGTTGTCCGACCGGTTCGACATCGAACGGCTGATCGGGAATGGCTTGATCGTGGCCGGAGGGGCGGCAGTCCTCGCCACCACCAGCGGCGCACTGGCCGGCTATGCGCTTTCCCGGGCTCGGGGGCGGTGGCCTAGCCGCGCTGCCCTTGCGGTGTTGTTGCTCCAGACGATGCCACTCTCGGCGACGATGATTCCGATCTACGATCTCGCGCTCCGACTGCGGCTCGACAATACCTATCGCGGGCTGATCGTGGCGCATGCCGCGCTGTCGCTGCCGTTCCTCGTCTGGTTGCTGAAGGGGTTCTTTGACGCGCTGCCGGCGGAGATCGAAGAGGCGGCGGCGGTCGATGGCGCGTCGCGGCCGCGGACGTGGCGCGATATCCTGTTGCCGCTGGCGCGGCCGGGTCTGGCGGTCGGCGCGGGCTTTGCCTTTCTAACCGCCTGGGCCGAGATTTTGATTGTGGTGATTCTGGTTACGCGGGACGACTTCGCAACCATTCCCTTCGCCTTCTACTATGCTGAAGGTCAAGAAGCGACTTCCGTCACTGCCGCTGTTGGTGTGGTCTATCTGCTGCCGGTTCTCATCCTCTTCCTGATCCTGCGGCGATGGATGGTCCGAGGATTAGCCGGCGCGGTTACCGGCGCCTGAGGCAACCCTCTCCTGACCTCGAAGGTATCGCGGTGGGGCCGGGCGAGTCGCCGACTCGCAGGCGTCCGTTGTCAGGCGCCAACCCGGGATGGCTTGACTTACTTACCGGTCGGTAAGTACCCTTCGCCCGTCGCAAAGACGCGAAGGAGGCAACGATGCGGAGCGCGGTGATCGAGCAAGCGGTCTCGGTTGGGATCGATCGGCCGAGTGGGCGAGAGCGGATCATGCGGTCGGCAACCGGGTTGTTCTTGGCGCGCGGCTTCGCCGACGTCTCGATGCAGGAGGTCGCGGACGCGGTCGGGATGACAAAGGCGGCCCTCTACTACCACTTCAGCGATAAGGAGGACCTTTTTGCCGAGGTCGCTGGCGCCGAGCTGGAGCGGATCTTTCGGGGAATTGCGGAACGCCTGTCATTGGAAGCGAGCTTTCGGGATCAGCTCGAAGGCATCGCGCGCTTCCTGCTGGAGACTGGTGGCGGAAACCTCGGCCGACTCCTCAACGACCTGGACCACGCCATCGACTCCGAACGCGCTGAGACGGTGCGGGAGCGGGCGCGGACACCGCACGGCGCGGTGCTGTCGGCGTTCGAGGCGGCGGTCGAGCGGGGCGAGGTCCGGCCGGTTGACCTGACAATCGCAATCTCGCTCTTCTACAGCATGATCTTCGGTCAGATCCGGCGGGCGGCAAAGGGCCAAGCGGCGACGGCCGACCCGGCGACGCTGGCAGCCGCGATCGCCGACATGACGTTGAACGGCATCGGCGCAGTTA
>JBOGUE010000008.1:0-1758 GCA_050695955.1 Thermomicrobiales bacterium
AGCGATAGCAGTTGGAACGGCGCTCACGTCGGGCGGCGGACGAGGCCACGATGCCGCATGATAGGGTCATGGTACTCCTGGGGGACGTGGTGTCAAGCGGTATGGGTCACGGCGCTGGCGCCGGACAGACGTTACATTCATCAAAGAGAGGGATTGCCTGCCACCAGGTGATACTGACTGAATGAACAAGAACACGGTGGCAAGGCTCTGGGACACATGGAAAAAGACCGGCATTCGAAAGCTCGCCCGCTGCCGCGGGTGTTGACACCATTTATTGGGCGAACTGAGCATCTGGCCGCGATTGCGCGGTTTCTGAGCGATCCGGCGATCCGCTTGCTCACGCTCACCGGCCTGGGCGGCGTCGGCAAAACCCGCATCGCACTGCAAGCCGCGAGCGTAACCAACGCCTGCGATCGCGATTGCCACTTCGTTAACTTGGCCGATGTGCAGTCGTCAGACGCGATGCTGCTGGCCATCGCTCGCCAGCTCGGTCTGCACGAGCAGCCGCTTTGGTCGGTTGGTGACCAACTTGCCGATGTGTTTCGCGAGCGTGTGTTGCTCCTGCTGTTCGATAATTGCGAGCGTGTCACCGCGGCGGCGCCGGACCTTACGATCCTCCTGGAACGGTGCCCGGGTTTGAAGGTCTTAGCGGCGACCCGGTTCGCGCTCGCGCACTCTCCGAAGAGGCAATCGGCGTGTGCCGAGAGCTTGCGGGCCATCCCAATCTGTCTCTTTTTCTCGGAAACTATGCCGACGCGCTCGGCGCGCTTGGCCACTTCGACCGCGCCAAGACCGCATTCCTTGAAGCGGCCGATCTTCTGCGAGACGGGCTGACGCCCAGAGACGCTGCCCAACACCTCCTCTGGGTCGCTGACGCGACCTGGGGTTGGGGGCACGGCGCCGTAGCGGCGGCACGGCCACTCTACGAGGAGGCGCTGTCACGCTTCCAGCAGCTCGGCGACGAGCATTTCGTCGCGACCGTCTTGGCGCACTTGAGCCACATCGCTTTCGATGCCCGCCAACACGCCCGCGCCGCGCGGTACATCGCCGAGGCGCTGACGCTCGACCGCACCGTCGTCGACCATCGCCAGATCATCTGCTTGGACCTGGAGAACGGCGCGGAAGTTGCCACACGTCGACTGCCGGAGACGTCCAAGCGATGGTATGTCGTTCGCGATGAGCCAAATACCATCGAGCCGCGGATCATCGACACCGGCGGTACCAACGTCGTCTTCGTGCGGAGCTACCCCGAATCCCTCGCCCCCGGAGAAGGCGAAACAATCCTGGGCCTCGACATGCCAGAGCTTCGGATCTGGTGGCAGCAGGGCGTGCCGGCCAGCGCGTGCCAATACGCGGTCGCGGCGGACGCGGTGGCGCTCTTGCGGTGGGGGACTGGATGCGGCGATCCGGTCGTCACCACATTTCGCGACGAGCGGCCGCACGCACAGATCGGCTTCGGGCCGCCGCCCCGATTCGGTTCCGAGCCGTGCGATGGCTTGGGCTGTTTGACGCCAATCGAGTTCGTCGCGAGCCGGAGCGGCCTTGACGTCGCCTTGGTGCTCCTCTGGGGACCCTCCAGTCGCCATTACCACGCCGAACTCGTCGAAATTGGCGTTTACGATGCCATGTCCTGGCGGCTTCCACTTGCGGACGGGACCGACGAGGAGGTCGATCGTGCCAACGACGTGTTGGTTGGGGCCAACGACCGGCACTGGATCGTCAGCGACGGCAACCAACCGCGAGTTCTCAGCTCTGCGA
>JBOGUE010000009.1:0-4161 GCA_050695955.1 Thermomicrobiales bacterium
CTCCTGTTCCAACGCTCCCCTGATGGATGCCGGCGGCAGACCACTCGCCGTCGGGCATTCGAGTTACCACCTGGCAGAACAATGCCGCGGTAATGTAAGGTCCGCCCCGATCCTCAGAGGCATCATCCCGCCTACTCATTGGTCCGTCTCCCGCCCATAAGACGGTACGTCGTATCGCTAAGATGCACCCGCCTGAGCATACCAGGTCACATGACTGGGCGCGGAAAACTAGCAAGCCGCTTGACAGTCCGTTCGCCGAACGGGCTAAAGATGCGTTCGGCGTCCGAAGTCCCGCGCTGCCAGGACGAAGAGGGTGCCGCCCAGCACCCACCACGGGCGCCAGAGGAGCATGTTCCAGCGGACGGCGTCCGCGCCCAGCGAGGCAGGGACGTCGATGACGCCGGCCTCCATCAGCGCGGCTTCGACCCAGCTGGCGCCTTCGTAGAGGACCAGCAAGACGCCGGCGCCCCAGGCGACGATGAGCAGCAACCGGCGGGGAATTGCCCGGCCCCATGGCCGCGCCAGCGCCAGCGCCAGCAGCCCGCCGAGCACCTTCAGCCCGCCCGTCACCCATACCATCGCCAGAAACGCGGTGTCGCGCTGCCGCGCCTCCTCCTGAATCGTGAGGGCGAGGGTCTCGATGCCCACCGTGCCGCCCAGCGCCCAATAGAAGCTGTTCGCGGCGAAGACGAACGCCCAGGCGGCGGCCGCGTACGCGGCCCAAGGGTTAGCGTTGAAATGAGAATAGCTTGGTCGCGCCTGTTGCCGGCTCACGTCATCGCCATGTGGTTGCCTATGCCGGGACCAATGCCGGCTCCGGTACATCGACCGTGGTCACGGTCAGGCCCGGCGCCTCGGTCGGGATTGGTTCGCCTTTCTTGGCGTAGCCGCCAACATGGGCGGAGATGGCCTCTCGCGCGTTGGCGATGGCTTCTTCGAGGGTTTCCCCTTGGGTGATGCAGCCGGGAAGAGTCGGCACGGTAACGGTGTAGCCGCCCTCGTCCGGATCGGGATCGAGCACGATAGTGTAGCGGAGCATCAGAGCAGCCTCCTCAGGTCGTCGTCGGTCAGACCGGCAGCGTCGAGCATCGACCGGAGCGTCTTGACCTTCAAGATTGTGCCACGCTGCTTGATCGCCGTGACGCGGTCCGGCTTCGTGGGGTGCCGCATCTGAACATGGGCGCCTTCCCGGTTGACCTCGTACCAGCCGTCGCGGAGCAGTGCCCGATAGACTTCCATGCCGTTGACCCGAGGTGTGCGTGGCATGTTTGATGTTTCCTTCACGGACGGCCCATCATCTCCGCGATTGCCTCGAATAGCGGACGTTGGAGAAACGGGCGCATGAACCCTCGTCTGAGGATTGCACGCGGTGACAAGGCTCACTTAAATCGGAACCCCAGGGTCATCGCCCGCGGTTCGCGGGGAGCGAAACCTGGGGACGACGTGAGAAGACTTGCCGCGCGGATGTGGACAGTCAAGAAGGACGGGCGCGACCTGCCACATCGCCCCGACGATGGTTAGTCAAGCGCGTCATACTCGGCGTCGAGTTCGTTGTTTCAGTCGCGCTCCAATACCGGCAGAGAGATCCCGAACGTTTCCTCGGTGTCTTGGCGGTTAGCCTGCTGTTTCAGGCGGTCGTGCAGTGCCTCTAGCAAGTTTCAATCCCCACCCCGCCCGAAGGCAGAGTGCAACCCAGGACTGGCGCGTGACGCCTGAGCGCGTGCTGGTTTCAATCCCCACCCCGCCCGAAGGCAGAGTGCAACTTGATCCGTATGCCTCACAAGTGCGACTGCCGGAGGTTTCAATCCCCACCCCGCCCGAAGGCAGAGTGCAACCTTTTCGGAGCGATTCGACGCCGATTGATGCGCTGTTTCAATCCCCACCCCGCCCGAAGGCAGAGTGCAACCCGTCCGCGAGTAGTGCGGCCGGCGGCGCGGCGCGTTTCAATCCCCACCCCGCCCGAAGGCAGAGTGCAACGGCGCGAAACTTGGGTAAACCCCCTCCTTTCTGGGTCGGTGCACCGCGATGGCCCCGGCGCCGGCGGGGAAGGCAGCGCACAGCACGCGTGATTGGGCGTCGATTCGCCGTGCGTTTTGCGCGAACCTCGTGCCTAAGTCCGGGGCATGATCAGTTCGCGCAACGCGAGATCGGCGATTGTATACCGAGTTCGCGTCGGCGTCGCCGGTCCATCGTTGGTTTGTTCCTGGTCCGCCCTTGGGGGTCCGACACGATCTCTTGGCCACATTGTC
Organism: Thermomicrobiales bacterium; assembly: GCA_050695955.1. Lineage (GTDB taxonomy): Bacteria > Chloroflexota > Chloroflexia > Thermomicrobiales > UBA6265 > JBOGUF01. The sequence continues at coordinate 2,250 of JBOGUE010000009.1, forward strand.
GGGTCGGTTGTTCGATGCTTCCGCGCTGGCACTTCGCGCCGATGGCTGCCGCGCCTCCGGGCCTTCCAGCGGAAGATGCGGACGGCAATCGCCAGGCGGCGAGGCTATGGCCACGGGTCATCGGTTCGCGCAGGGCGTCGACGAGGTCGGAGTGGGGAAGGGATGCTGGTGATCGGCTCGACCAATAGCTGCTAAAATCCAACCACGAGCGGAGGAGCGGTTGTATGGCCATGCGTGCACATCGACGAGACGACGACGCGCTTATCGAGCGCCACGTCGCCGAAGATCTGATCGCCCCGGATCGAGCGCGGCTGACCGATTCCGGCGTCCCAATCTGGGCGCTCGTGGCATACCTGCGGGCCGCCAACGACGACCCGGCCGCGGTGGCCGCCGAATACGAAATCCCCGAAGAGGAGATGGCGGCGGCTCTGGCGTACTACGAACGCCACCGCGCCGTCTTCGACGCGCGCATCCTGCTCCATCACGCGGCCTTCGCGTAGTCTGCATACGCGGTGGCCAGCATCTACCTCGATGAAGATAACGGCCGGACTATGGCCCGCCTGTTGCGGACGCATGGTCACGACGTCATTTGGGGCAAGGAGTATCAGACGCCTGGTACGACCGATGAACTCCACCTTATATCCGCGGTGCTAACTGGACGCATCTTCGTGACCCACAACGAGCGGGACTTTGTTCTACTCCATCGCGCCTGGGTCGCCTGGCCTCGTGCGCTGAACATCCCGTGGCCGGTCCATCGGGGTATTCTGGTGATTCCCCAACCGCCTACGCTGCCTATCGTTCAGGCGGCTACCCAGGTTGACGCGTTCCTGCGCGCTGGTCCTTCTCTCGCCAACGCGTACTACATTTGGAAGCGCGACCGGGGATGGATACCGGAGACATGAGCGAGGCATGATGCCTGACCTGCTACCGCGTTCCCTGCGCGTCCCAGCGGAAGAAGCGGACGGCGATAGCGAGGGCGACCGCGAAGGTGCCAACCAAGACCAGGAGGTCGAGCCAGATGCTGGCGAGGCCGTGGCCGCGGGTCATCGGTTCGCGCAGGGCGTCGACCAAATACGACAGGGGGAGGACCTTCGTGATCGGTTGCAGCCAGGCGGGGGCGCTGTCGAGCTCGAAGAAGACGCCGGAGAGGAAGAGCATGGGGAAGGTGATCAGGTTGGAATAGCTGGCGGCGGTCTCCGTGTTTTTGGCGATGCCGGAGATGGCGAAGCCGATGGCGAGGAAGGCCAGCGCCCCCAGTACGATCACGAAGCCGATGAGCGCCGGGTTGCCCCGCAGGTGCAGGTCGAAGATCGCCCAGGCGAGGCCGACCAGGATCACGGACTGCGCCACGGCGACGATGAGCTGCGCGATCACCCGCGCCATAATGAAGCTGGAGAGGCGGAAGGGCGTGACCTTGATCCGCCGCAAGATGCCCCGTTCGCGGTAGGTGACGAAGGCGGTCGAGAGGCCGATCACTCCCGAGTTCATCAGGCTCATCGCCAGAATGCCGGGGATGAAGAAGTCCATGTAGGTGACGTCCTCGGCCGTCACCGCTTGCTCGCTGATCTGGACCGGACTCTCCCCCTGCGCCACCCCGACCAGCACCTGGCGGACGACGTTGAGCGCCACGTCGGCGTTCGGTCCCTCGGTTTCGTCGTAGTAGAGGGTGACCGGCGGCAGGCCGCCCCCCGCCGCGCCGAAAACGACCACGACGTCCCGGTTGCCCTCCTCCAGCGCCTCCAACTCGTCCGCTTGCGATTCAGTGGTGACGTTGAAGGCGTCGTTCGCCTCCATCGCTTGGGCGACGCCGGACTGGTAGGGGGACGATTCGCCGGCGATGCCGACGTCGAACTCGACCCCCATGTCGCCGCCGAAGATGGCGCCGAAGATGAGGATGAAGATGGCGGGGAAG
>JBOGUE010000010.1:0-2453 GCA_050695955.1 Thermomicrobiales bacterium
CTCCGAGGCGGTCGCGCGCTTCCTCCAGACAGTCCGCGCCTACCGGCCCGACTTTGCATTGACGGACGCAAATGCCTCCGCGGTGGCGGAACTCTGCGCCCGTCTCGACGGGTTGCCTCTGGCCATCGAGCTGGCCGCCGTCAGAGGGCGCTACCTCTCACCTGAACGCCTGCTCGCACAACTGGGAAGTCGTCTGACGTCGCTCGACGGCGGACCGCGCGACCTCCCCGAGCGCCAGCGCACCATCCGCGACACCATCGCCTGGAGCCACAATCTGCTTTCCGAGGAAGAACAGGTCGTCTTTCGCCGGCTCGCGATCTTTGCCGGCGGGGCCGAGCTAGACGCCATCCGCGCCGTATGCGGGGAGAACGCGGAGGTCATCGTCTACGCGCTGGCCGACAAGTGCCTGGTGCAGTGGTCCGCGTCCACCGGGCAACCGCGCGTTGTCATGCTCGAAACGATCCGCGCCTTTGCCGGCGAACAATTGACGACCAGTGGCGAACGAGCGACCTATCTGGCGCGGCACGCGGCCTATTTCGCCAAGCTCGCCGATGAGGCGGAGCCAGCGCTCGAGGGTCCTGATCAGGTGCACTGGCTCGAACGATTGGATGCCGAGATCGCCAATTGTCGCGCGGCGCTTTCGTCGGCAATGGATCGAAAGGATGCGGCGCTGGTCCTACGCGTTGGCGGGGGATCGGCCAGTATTGGGGAACACGAGGTCTGCACCGAGAGGGATTGTCCTGGCTTGAGCGTGGGCTTGATCTCTCGGCCTCGACGGCGGTAACTCACGCTCGCGCGCGGGCGACCCGCTGGGCAGGTCGCATTGCGTTATCGCTCAGCGATTTCGACCGGCAGGAGCGCTACCTCACCCTGGCACGCACACTCTGGGAGGAACTCGGCGACCAACGCGGGATCGCCGTTTCCCTTACCGAATACTCCTCGCTACTCTGGCGGCGCGGCGAAATCGAACGCTCAGCAGAGATCGATCAGCAGGCGCTTGCTATCCACCGCGCTGTCGGCAACCCGTGGGGTATCGCCCATTGTCTCGTGGGGATCGGCGCGGCCAAAGCTATGGCAGGCCGCCATGACGAAGCCATCACCTGGTATACGGAGGGAATCAATGTCTGCCGCGCGTCTGGCGATATCAGTACTGAGGCGTGGGTCGAGGCGTATCTTGCGATGGCCATCTTCAACACCGGCGATTTGGCGAGAGGGGCCGCGCACGCTCAAAACATGGAGCGCCTCGCCCGGTTGCTCGACGATCGGCGGAAGCTTGTCGATGCGCTCTACCTCCAGGCAGGCATCGCATTGGAGCAAGCCGAGTACCAGCAAGGTCTGAGCATGGCAGCCGAAGCGGCGTCTATCTTCGGAGAACTCGGAAACGTCCATACGGAGGCGATTGCGCTCTTCCTCCTCGGTGGATTCTTGCTTCGGCTTGACCGGCTCGACGAGGCGGTGGCGACCTACGCGCGAGCGCTCCCGACGTGGGTCTCGATGGGAACCCCTGTCGAAGTTGCCACGTGCCTGCAGGAGACTGCGCCACTCGCGCTCGCGCTCGGTCGCGCGGACGATGCCGCCCTCCTCCTGGGCGCTGGCGAGGCGCGGCGGGCGGCTCTCAATGCACCCACCAGCCCGCCGGACCAGGAGCGTTTCGGCGAGGTCATGGCCACGGCGCGAGAGTTGAGGGGCGACGCTGTCGCGGAGAAGGCATGGCACGCCGGGCAAGAGATGAGCCTCGAGGCGGCAATCGCGCTCGCGTTGGATGTTTGCCACGTACGGGCCGAAGCGTCCGCCGCCTAACGGCATCGGTCCGCGTCAGAACGCCGGAAGGTTTTCGGAAGGTTCGCTCGCTACAACCGTCGTGGGAAGGCCGTCGATGGCGGCGGCCGGGAAGCGACGGAGGATTCACCTTGCGACGCGGTTTGTTCTTGTTCCTGGCGCTCTTTATGGCGCTGTCGATGAGCGCGATCGGTTCGATGCGGGGGTCGGCACAGGACGCCTCGCCGGCCGCGGAACCGTCGAAGTTGGCGGCACTCGGGTTGCCGGAGTTGGTCATCACGGCCACCGACGACGGCTACACGCTCCCCGCCGAGGCGCCCGCCGGCCTGACGTTGGTCACGCTTGACAACCAGTCGGTGGAACTCTTCGGCGAGGCGCAGTTCATCCAGTTGCCAGAGGGGATCACCCTGGAGCAGTGGCAGGAGGACTTGCAGTCTGAGAACACCCCGGAATGGTTCTTCGACGCGGTTTGGGCCGGTGGGCCATCCGCCGCATCGGGTACGCAAGGGCGCGTTGTCCTCAATCTGACGCCCGGCGCCTGGACCATCGGCAATACCGACTCGGAAGCGCCGTACCCGCCGGCCAGCCTGACGGTCACGGGCGAGGCGATCGAGCCAGCGGCGGATGCCGTGCCCACGGACCTGGACGTGGAGATGGGGCCGTACGTCTTCAAC
>JBOGUE010000011.1:0-12811 GCA_050695955.1 Thermomicrobiales bacterium
GTCGTTGAGCGCATGGACACCGTCCTTGAAGCTCTTGACTTTGAAGAGCGTAACGAGGGGGGCGAATGCTTCGCGCGAGCAGACGAACGCGTCCCTGGGGGCGTTCTCGATGATTGTTGGCTGGAAGAAGCGACCATCGGCCTTGCCGCCGAGCAGTACTCGTGCGCCCTGCTCGACGGCTGACTCGACCCATTGCTGACTACGGTTGGAGGCCCTGTCGTCGATCATCGGGCCGAGGTCGGTGCTTCGATCGAGTGGATCACCGAGCTTCATCTTTTCCGTTTCGGCAATCAGCAACTCCGTGAACTGGTCATAGTTGGCTTCGTGAACGAAGACGCGCTGGACCGAGATACAGACCTGGCCGGCGTACGAGAATGCACCCACGCGAACACGCTGGGCCGCAAAGGCGAGATCCGCATCCTGGTCGATGACGACGCCGGCATTGCCGCCCAATTCCAGGACGACGCGCTTCATGCCCGCCCGCCGCTTCATATCCCACCCGACGTCGGGGGAACCGGTAAACGACAGCAGCTTGAAGCGGTCGTCCTCGACCAACACGTCGCCTGTGGTCCGATCCATTGGCAAAACGCTAACCGCACCGCGCGGTACGCGGATCTCGTCGAGTAGTTCGGCGACGAGAAGCATGGTTAGCGGGTCCTTGCTGGGCGGTTTGAGGACGATCGGATTGCCCGACGCGAGAGCCGGCGCTACCTTGTGCAGAGCGAGGTTGAGCGGAAAGTTGAAGGGAGAAATGCCGGCGATTGGCCCAATCGGAAAGCGCCGGACGATTCCGAAGCGACCCTTCGACGACGGCAGGAGGTCGAGCGGCATGACGTCGCCTTCGATCCGCTTGGCTTCCTCAGCCGCGGTCTCTACGGTGAAAACTCCGCGATCTGCCTCGACCTCGGCTTCCTTGATCGGTTTGCCCGCTTCGAGCGAAATCAGGCGGGCGATATCGTCGCGACGATCCCGCAGCTTCCCGGCAAATGCTTGAAGCAACTTGACACGTTCGTATGTCGGCATCGTCGCGAGCCGCGGATAAACGCGCTCGGCCGCCGTGATCGCCTGCTCGAGATGTTCGCGCGACGCTAAAAAGGTCGTCCCAACAGTGTCGCCGTTGTACGGGTTGATGACGTCCAGCGGACGATCAGTTTCGACCCACGCTCCGGCAAGAAATATCGGGTAGTTCTTGGCCATCGTTCTTCTCCCTTTGGTCAGGACCCGAACGCGGGCCCGCTATGTCTCCGGGCATTATCGGAGATAGGCAAGATGAAACGCGCGGCACCCATCGATTGAGCGAGCCGCGCGTCTTCTCTAGGTCGCCCAAGCGACTAGCGATTTGGTTGCAGGTTTGTCCCGGCGGCATACAGCGGGCCGGATCCGGCTTCCCACCAGATTGGGGCCTGCGATCCGATCGTGGCGAGTTCGATCTTGGTGTAAACCAAGCCGTCTCGATCGAGGACAGAGAGCTCGTACTCGCTGCTCATGGTAATGGCATCGACCGGGCACACCTGCGCGCAGAGTCCACAGAACATACAGCGGCCTGACCGCAGGATGAATTCGCCCAGCTCGCGGTCGCCCTCTTCCGACGGGACGACGTGCATCTCCAGGCAAGACGTGGGACAGATGCGAGCACACAGACCGCAGGCAACGCAGAGGGCCTCGCCAGTTTCGGGGTCGGAACGAAGAGCCGGCAGTCCTCGGAACCGCTCGGCCATGGGGCGCTTTTCGTCGGGGTATTGAATCGTGATCGTCGGCTTGAAAAGCCGCTTGAAGGTGACCGCGAATCCCTTGATTTCGTCGAACATCGATTCTGCCTTTCGGCGTCAGCCGGTAGTTGTCACGAGTTTGGGGCGCAACGAGGCGAGGCCGTCCGCTGATGCGGTCAGGACCGGCGTGCCCGAGTCCATAAAGCCGGCGACCGGGACGCTCAGCCCGCCTCGCTCGAGGCGAGCGTAGCTGATGCCGCCATAGTCCGGCACTAACCGCGATATTTCGGCCATCACTTGAGCAGGGTGTCGCTGCTCCAAACCGTACCCCATGCGCCGCGAGAGGAGAGAGAGCACGTCGAGTCCGGACTTCGCATCGCCCATCGGGGGCATCGCGGCACGCACGCGTTGGACCGTGCGGTCGAAATTCGTGAATGTGCCATCCGTCTCAAGGGACAATGCCTTCGGCAGCACGATGTGCGCGATTTGCGCGAGCGGCGAGTTGTACGCATCGGCGACGACAAGGAACTCTAATTTCTTCAGGGCTTCAGACAGGCCGGGGTCAATATCGATAAATCGGCCGTTGATCGTGCCCTCGACGTACATCGCCTTGACGTCGCCGCGATTGATTGCCTCGGCCAACCCTTTATTGCCGATGCCACGCATTGCGGGAAGCGATCGTACCGGCAAGAAACCGTTGCTCGTTTTGGCCTTTTCCGCCCAGCGATCGAGCCAAGCGGTCTCGAAAGCGCTCCGCGCGGCGGGATCCTCGACGTCGAAACCACCAGGTAGGAAGTGGGGATGCGCGCCCATATCCGTCGCGCCCTGATAGTTCGCGGGCCCTCGAGGAGAGGAAACCCCACCTCCGGCGCGACCGATATTGCCAGTGAGGATCGACAAATTGTTGCAGGCTAAGGTGATCTCGCCGGGATCGCCGTCGTCGGTGGTGAGACCGATTTGGCCCTGATGTGCGGTCGTCTGATAGATCAACGACGGCGGATATCCGGCCTCCGGTCGCTGGCTTTCATCGCCCATGCCGCCGGTTGCAAAGAGGATCGCCGCATTCTTGATAGCACTTTCGGGCACGCCGGTCGCCTGGCTGACCGATGCGAGATCGAACGACGTCAGCGATTTCGTCCAGTCCTTGAGAGCCGGGGTGCCGCTCACGTCTTCGGCTGCCAGACCCAGATCGACGACTTGGCGCGCAATGCCGTTGAGTAGTGTCGCTGTTGTGCCCGGATTCGGTCGCAGCCAAATGTCACCTCGACGTGCCAGCGGGTATTCTTCCTGGCTGATCACGACGACCTTTGCTTCGCGGTAATGGCGCGCGTGATAGAACCAGTAGGACGCGACCGGCTCTGTCTTACCAATGTTTGGGCCGACGAGCACGGCGCACTTCACGTCAGTGAAGAGCTCCTGCATGTTGTTGGTGTTGGCGACATCCCGCCCGAGCGACTGCCGCACCGCATGCTCGACGGCGACCTGATTCGGAGTGAGGCGGCGATCGACGTTGTTCGTGTTCATCACCGCGCGCGCAAACTGCTGGAGGACGTAGACCTCCTCGTTCGTCGAGTCCGGCGAAGCGAGCGCGGCGAACTGGCCTCCTTGGTAATGGGCAAACTTCTCGGCCACGGCGTCGATCGCGTCTGGCCAGTGCACCTCGTAGACTTGGCCGCCCGCGTCCCGGATCCGGGGGTAGAAAATCCGCTCCGAGTGCTGCACCTGTTCGTGCCCCCATTTTCCGAGTTCGCAGGTGTAGCCGTGGTTGACGCCGCGCTCCCAGAGGTGGCTGACCCGGCGGACGATCCCCTTGTTCGTCTCGACATTCAGCGTGCAGCCGACGTCGCAAAATCCGCAGATCGTCTCGGTCGTGTCCAGCTCCCATGGGTGGTGACCGAAGTGACGATCGGTCAATGCGCCAACTGGACATACGGCGATGCACATGCCGCAATTCGTGCAGGTCGTCTCGCTGAGATCCATTCCGAAGCCGGCGCCGATGCTGGCTTCAAGGCTGCGTGCGGTCGCTTCGATCGCGGTCACGCCCACCATCTCGTCGCAGACACGAGTACACCGAGTGCACATGATGCACCGGTCCCACTTGTAATCGATGAAGTCGCTTAAATGAACGTAAGGTTGTGCCAACTTTGGTCGGCGATAGGGGTTCGTGTTGACATTGTGCAGGTATGTGTTGTCCTGGAGGTAGCACTCGCCCGACTTGTCACACGTGGGGCAGTCGAGGGCGTGGTCGATCAGATACATCTGGAGGACGAACTGCCGCGCCTGCACGCACTCGTCGGAGTGGGTGAGGACCTCCATACCTTCGCCGAGCGGGGTGGCACATGACTCGAACAACCCGCCGCGTTTACCGAGGACCTGGACTGTGCAAATTCTGCAGGAGCCCCACGGGCGAAGCAACGGTTGATAGCAGAGGTTGGGAACTTCGATCCCGGCCATGCGGGATGCCTCGAGGATCGTTGTTCCGGCCGGGACGGTGACATCCATGCCGTTGATCTTGCCAGAAACCAGTTTGACTTCGGTGCGCGTCACCATTGTGCGGTGCTCGTCTCCACTGCCCGGAGGGCCCGGCGATTTCGATCACATGTCGCGGTGGGTGGGTGCATTCATGCGGTGCGCGACTCGCGCAATCTTACCATAGGGTTCTGTCCCATCCGCGCTTGTTCCACCTAAGTGGAGCATGCCTGCCGTGGTATACTCGACCGGTTTATACGGGGCCGTAAATGGCCGCGATTCGGCGATCCAAGGTAGGGGGCAGAAGGTGTGCCAGTCCGGACCGAGACGACGTTTGAGACCGTCATCGGCTTGGAGGTGCATGCTCAATTGTTGACCCGCAGTAAGATGTACTGCGGATGCTCCGCCGAATATGCCGACGCGCCTCCGAACACGCACGTATGCCCCGTCTGCGCCGGGCTACCGGGCGCGCTCCCCGTGACTAATCGGCGGGCGATCGAGTATGTCATCCTCACGGGACTTGCCCTCAGTTGCCGCATCCCTGGTTTCTGTAAGCTCGACCGCAAAAACTACGTTTACCCTGACTTGCCAAAGGGTTACCAGATTTCACAATACGACCTGCCTTTGTGCGTTGACGGATCGCTTACGTTCGAGTCGGGCGGTAAGGAACGGCGGTGCGGGATAACGCGCGTACATGTCGAAGAAGACACCGGCCGGCTCGTCCACGTCGCCGACGCGGCAGCGCGCAGCGTCAGCCTGGTCGATCTCAATCGATCGGGCGTCCCCTTGATGGAGATCGTTGGGGAGCCCGACCTGCGATCGCCGGAGGAGGCACGCGACTATCTGATCGCGTTGCGCCAGATTGTGCGCTACATCGGCGCATCGACCGGCAACATGGAAGAGGGTGCGTTCCGCTGCGATGCTAACATCTCGATACGGTCGAGCGACGGGAAACTGGTTGGCTCAAAGGTCGAAATCAAGAACATGAACTCGTTTAGGGCGGTCGAGCGAGCGCTTCGGCACGAAGGAGAACGACAGCGCGACGTGCTGACCCGTGACGGCGCGGTAATGCAAGAAACGCGCGGTTGGGTCGAGGCGCGCGGCGTCACGGTTGCACAGCGAACCAAAGAGCGGGCCCATGACTACCGGTACTTTCCTGAGCCTGACCTGCCGCCGCTCAACGTCGACGACACCTTGGTGGTACGGATCCGGAACTCGATGCCTGAACTGCCGGCGGCACGAGCCAATCGTTTCGTCGCGACCTTCGGGCTCAGCCGGGCCGATTCCCGTGTGCTCACGGTCGAGCGGGGCGTAGCCGACTACTTTGAGGAGGTCGTCGGAGACGGGCAAACTCAGAAGTCAGCTCAAACCACGGCCAACTGGATTCAGAATGACTTGTTCGGCTTGCAGCGAGAAAGGGGTTTGCCCCCAGATCACCTTCCGGTGTCGGTTGCGCAACTTCGCGATTTGCTGGAAGCCGTCGAGGCCGGGGAATTGACTGGCCGGGCGGCCAAGGAGTTGCTACCGCGGATACAGGAGGGCGAGATGCCGCGTGCGGCCGCCGCACGATTGAATCTGCTCTCGCTCGACGACGATGCGACCTTGCGGTCGGCTGTGGCGGAAACGATGGCCGCGTTCCCGCGGGCTGTCGACGACTACAGGAGTGGTAAGACGGCAGCCATCGGGCGGCTGATCGGTGAGACGATCCGGCGAACGGGCGGCCGCGCACGGCCGGACGCCGTACGAGAGATGCTCGAGGCAACGCTTCGAGAGTCATAGATGGCAGAGGCATCCCGCGCGGGACACATTCGACCGCGGTTCAATGAAGCGCTGCGGAATCGCAAGGAGGTTCCTCTGGCCATGGTGGCGACAACAGAGGCGGTTGCCGCGGCGCCGTTGGCGGCACAGCGCGATCTGTTCGACGTTGCGGTCGAGCAATTCCAGATCGCCGCCGAGGTGGTCGGGCTCGACGACGACATGCGTCGCATGCTCAGCCGGTGCCAGCGGGAGTTGATCGTCAACTTTCCGGTTGAGATGGACGACGGCTCGGTGCAGGTTTACACGGGCTATCGTGTTCAGCACAATTCCGGACCCGGCCCGACAAAGGGTGGCATTCGGTACCATCAGAACGTCAACCTGCCCGAAGTTCGTGCGCTGGCGATGTGGATGACGTGGAAGTGCGCGGTCGTCGGGTTGCCGTTTGGAGGCGCCAAGGGCGGCGTCACGGTCAACCCGAAGCTCCTCTCGCAGAGCGAACTGCAAAATCTGACCCGCCGGTACACCGCCGAGATCTCCGTCCTCATCGGCCCGAACAAGGACATCCCCGCTCCCGACGTCAACACCAATCAGCAGGTGATGGCCTGGATGATGGACACGTATTCGATGAACATCGGTTATTCCGTGCCCGGCGTAACCACGGGCAAACCGCTCGTGCTGGGTGGTTCGGAAGGCCGTAACGAGGCCACCGGTCGTGGTTGCGTCTTCGCCATCGAGGAAGCCGCCAAGAAGCTGGACATGGACCTGGGATCAAGTCGGACGGTCGTGCAGGGATACGGCAATGCCGGATCGGTCGCCGCTCGGCTGATGAGCGAAGTAGGATGCCGGGTCGTCGCCGTGAGCGATTCGCGTGGCGGTATCCATAACCCGGCAGGGCTCGATCTCGTTGCGGTCGACACGCATAAGCGGCGGACGGGTAGCGTCGTTGGCTTTGCGGATGCGGAGGCGGTGTCGAACGAGGAACTTCTCGAGTTGGACTGCGATGTCCTGATTCCCGCCGCCCTCGAGGGGCAGATTGGCGCCCACAATGCGTCCCGCATCAAAGCCCGGCTGATCGCGGAGGCCGCCAACGGCCCGACATCCCCAGAAGCAGACGCCATTCTCAACGATCGCGGCGTGTTCCTCTTGCCGGACATCTTCGCTAACGCGGGCGGCGTCACCGTTTCGTACTTCGAATGGGTCCAGGCGCTGCAAGCGTTCCCCTGGACCGAAAAGCAGGTCAACGAACGACTGCGGGAGATCATGACCAAGGCGTTTCACGCCGTCTATGAGACAGCGCAAGAACACCGGGTCCATATGAGGACCGCGGCGCTGGCCCGCGCAATCACACGAGTCTCCGAGTTCACGCGCCTGCGAGGAATCTATCCATAGTCACGAGGGATCATTACGAGTGGAACGAGGTGGGCCGTTCGGCCCGCCTCGTTCTTTGGTTGGAGGTGAGGCGGCCAGTCACTCCACCAATAGTTGACGCAGCTCGTCTTCTTGGTCTTTGTGAGCGATGGCGATGACGTCGTCGCCCGGCACGAGCTCCGTCGATCCTGTCGGAATAATGAGTTCTGGCCCTCGGGATATGGCAGCGATGATGCAATTGTCCGGCAGCCGGAGTTCGCCGATGGTGCGGTGAGCACAGGGCGAATCCTCTGAGACCTTGGCGTCGACGATCGTGATATCGGAGTGTCGCAAGCTCAACAGATGGACAAAGGAGTGTTCTGGAATCGACTGTTCGATCAAATGCAGAATGAGATTGGTCTGGCTCACGGTGACGTCGATGCCGAGCATGCGGAAGAGTTGCTCGTTCTTCGGGTTGTTGACGCGGGCAATCGTGCGCTCGACGTGAAACTTCTGCTTGGCGACCTGGCAGACCACTAGGTTGTCTTCATCCTCTCCCGTGACCGCAATGACGACGTCGGCGCGGGCTGCCCCGGCGGCGGCCAGAGTCGACGCCTCTGCGCCATCGCCGGAGACGACGACGGATCCAAATCGCTCCGCAAAGATCTCGACCTTCTCCGCATTTCGTTCGATCAGCAGGACCTCGTACCCGTCGGAGAGTAGTGTCTTCGTGAGGTAATAACCGACCTTGCCGCCGCCGACGACGATGATGTACATCGATTAGGCCTCCCCCACGCGCCGGCTGCCGATTGCCTCGCCGGCGCCAATAACGTGATCGAGAATGAGTGCGGAGATCGTTGTGGTCGGACAAACCGTCGTCAGCCCAAGTCGCCGGTAGGTATCCTCGCGCACCGGATCGTAGATGCGAACGACGACCTCCGGGACGTCGAACACGAGGCGGGCCACCTGCGACGCCATGATGTTTCGATTGTCCCCGTTCGTCACCGCGACGAACGCCGTTGCTTCCTCGATGCCCGCGTGCCGGAGGACGTCTTCGTCGATGCCCGTTCCGATGACGGTCATTCCACGGAAGTCGGTTGCAAGGCGTCGGAAGGCGCGAGAATCGGTGTCGATGACCGAGACATCGTGCCCATTGTGGTCCAGGATCGAGGCGATGCGCGCACCCACGCGCCCACAGCCCATGACGATCACTTTCATACCTCGTCGCCCTCCCTTTCATCGTCGACGAGCGACTGCCGGACGAGAATGACCTCGCATGGCGCGTTCTTGAGTACGTAGCTGACTGCATCGCCCATCGTCGATCGCCCGAACTCGCGGCGTATTGACCCGGCCATGACAATGGCGTCGACGTGACGTTCAATCGCTTCGTCGACGATTGCGGCGCCAGCCGATCGTGCTTGGAGGAGTTCGGTAAAGACGTTGCTGAGCTTGTGATCGAGTTGGCGCAGAGCGACTTCCTCGGCACGATGGAGGACCGATTCGCCCTTGTCGATTTCGCCGGGCAACTCGGCATCAAGCGGCATCGACTGCTGGACTTCGACCACGTAGATCAGCGTTGCTGCCACCGCATGCTGATGTGTGAGGTGACCGACGACGGAAAGGACGCGATTGTCGCCTGGCGTTCCGTTGACCGGTACGAGCAAGCGCTTGTAACGGGCTGTCATTGTAAGGACATCTTCCCCAAGTTCCATTGTCGGCGACGGGCGGCGTCAAAGCAGTCGCGAAGTATGACCCGCAAGCGCGCGGGGCGCAACGGGCTCGTACGTCAATCTCCGGAAAGATGCGTGACGGGTCGAGTGCCGGTCGCTCAAATGCCAAAGGTGAGGCGACGTATCAATGACTCGGGCAGATCAACTGCTGCCATCTGACGTTGCGTTGCGGCCACGTCGTAGGGCACGCGGTGACCGGTGAGCGTTGCCCGATCAGTTTCAATGACGGCATATGCGGCGCGAGGGTCGCGGTCGCGCGGCTGACCTACGCTCCCAGGGTTGATAAGCCATCGACCAACGCTGAGGTCGAGGACAGTTCGGTCACCCATCAGGTACAGCTCAGCCGAAGTGGTGTCAGTCTTTCGCTCGGCGTAGCAGGCGACATGTGAGTGTCCGATCAGGCAGACCGGCGATGAGAAATAGTCGAAGTTCTCGTTCGCAACGTCGTCGGTGGTGACGTACTCCCAAACGGGCGATCGCGGGCTGCCGTGGGCAAGCGTTACGTCGCCGTGTTCCACGATTGATGGTAGCGACTCGATATAGGTTCGTTGCGCGGCGTCGAGGTGCTGGCCAGTCCATTCGGCGGCAATGCGCGCGGTGGGGTTGAAGGATGACAATTCGATGCGGGCGACGGCCGCGAGATCGTGATTTCCGGCGAGCGCAGGCGCCGCGTTTATCGACTGTGTTCGCGCGATGCACTCGCGGGGACGCGGACCATAGCCGACGGTGTCGCCCAAGTTCCACACCTCGTCGATCTCTCCGGCATCGGCGAGGACACTCTCGAGCGCAACGAGGTTTGCATGGATATCTGAGACTACTAGGATGCGCACTCGATGGCTGCCTCGTGGCGTGCGGCGTGGATGAGCAACACCGCGATATCGGCGGGGGTGACCCCGGAAAGCCGGCTGGCCTGCCCGAACGTGGTCGGCCGGGTTTGAGCAAGCTTGGCTCGCGCCTCGATACGCAATCCCTGGATGGCCGCATAGTCAATTGACCGAGAGAGCGGGCGATGTTCTAAGGCGGCACGGCGTGCGATCTCTCGTTGTTCCCGTTCGACAAACGCTTCATATTTGACTTGATCTTCAACCCGCTTCCGTATGCTGAGCGGTAGGAGAGCGGCCACCTCCCCGACCACCGAGGCGATCTGATCGAAACTCACTTCGGGTCGCCGGAGTAAATCGACCGCCGAAACCGGGCGTGTTGAGGGCCCAATGCCGGCGGCTCGCAGCCGGCCCGTGTCTCGAGGAGACGGAGAGAAGCGTATAGCGGCCAGGCATTCTCTCGTTCGCGCTATAAGTTCGTGTTCTCGATGGATCGCGCCCAATCGTGATGCCGAAATCAGTCCGTGGGCGGCGGCCGTGTCCGCAAGCCGATCGTCGGCTGTATCGCATCGGAGATGGAGGCGATACTCGGCGCGGGACGTGAGCATGCGATACGGCTCGTCGAACGGTTTGGAGACAAGGTCGTCGATCATCACGCCGATGTAGGCCTGGTCACGGCCTAAGACGAGCGGCTCGATTTCGCGCGCGAAGTTGGCAGCATTGACGCCAGCAATGACCCCTTGTCCCGCCGCTTCTTCATATCCGGACGTTCCGTTGACCTGACCAGCGAGGAAAAGACCGCCGATGCGCTTGGACTCGAGCGACAGCGTCAATTCCGATGGATCGACCGCGTCATACTCGACGGCGTAGCCGTAGCGTGTAATGCGAGCGTGACGAAACGCGGGGATAGTGCGCAATGAGGCATCCTGCACGTCGAACGGGAGGCTCGTGCTGAAACCCTGAACGTAAAGCTCCGCGGTTCGCCATCCTTCTGGTTCAATGAAAATAGGATGGGATATCTTGTCAGGAAAGCGCGCAACCTTGTCCTCAATCGAAGGGCAGTAGCGAGGACCGATGCCCTCAATTAAGCCATTAAACATCGGCGCTCGATCGAGGTTGGCGCGGATGACGTCATGCGTACTCGGGTGTGTGCCGACCCGAAAGCAGGCGAGTTGGCGACGCCACCAATCGGTATGCGGTGACACCCGGTGCAGCGACAGCGGTGGAAGACTCAACGGTTCAAGCTCGCCCGCGGCGCCGTCACGGCTGAACCAGAGCGGCGTCTCACTTCCGTCCTGTGGTTCACAGGCGCTGAAATCGATGGAGCGGGCGTCGACCCGTGGAGGAGTTCCCGTCTTGAGGCGGCGCAATTGAAAGCCGATGTCTCGTAGCGAGCCGGCGAGCTCGGCATCAGCCGCTTCACCGGCGCGGCCGCCGCTGTAACGCGATTCCCCGGCGACAAGCGCCCCGCGCAGGAATGTGCCGGCAGTAATCACGACCGAGGTCGCCCGAATCTGTCCTCGAGATCGAGTGATCACCCCGCGGACCACGGGTCGATCTCGCCGTTTGCCGTCAAAGAGGACGTCAAGAATCTCGTCTTGACACAGTTCGAGATTGGGCTGAAGCTCGAGTGCCTCCTTCATCGCCAGGGCATACAGCAATTTGTCCTCTTGGGCACGAACCGCTTGCACGGCGGGGCCCTTGCTGGTATTGAGCAGGCGAATTTGAAGGGCCGCGCGGTCGGCCGCGCGCGCCATCTCGCCGCCGAGGGCGTCAACTTCCGCTACGATATGGCTCTTGCCAGGACCACCAATGGAGGGGTTGCATGGCATGTATCCGACGCGGTCGAGGTTCGGCGTGACGACCAGCGTTCGACAGCCGGCGCGAGCGGCGGCGAGTCCCGCCTCACAACCGGCATGGCCGGCGCCGGCCACTATCACATCGTATTCGGACAACTGACGAGACGACCTTTCCACCATACTTCGGAGTATAGGGAGATTCCCGACGTCCAAACAACTCCGGTGAAGGCAGATGGTCACAGGAGGCGCGCGTCCACCAAGCAATGACAATCCGGACTGAAGGAGGCACATGATGGCGTCGAACTTGCGTGGTTGCTCGCACAAGGATGGCGCGCGATAGAGAGGAGCGGACCAATGACACGTGCACAAACCCTTTTCAAACGTGCACAGGACAACACTCCAGTCGAGGCAAACGATTTTGCGGGCAAGACGTCAGAATCACTTCAACGGCTCGGCGAGCAGGCATCGGCTCTGGCGCATTCCGTTGCAGAACAAGCTGCTGCGACCGCCGTCAGCGGCGCCGAGCGGGCGCGAGAAGCGGGTGCATCGCTGAGCATTGCCGCAAGGGATCGCGCCCCTCAGGTCTCGGGACTGCCACATAAAGTGAGCGAGGACGTTGCGCCGGCGTTGCGGGAAGTTGCGGTGCAGGCCGCCTCGCTGGCAATGGATCTCTGGCAGTCTGCCCGTGAGCGCGCAACTGAGGCAGGTGAAAGCGCTCGACATGAGCTGACTCCGCACGCCGCGGGCGTCGTCGAAGCGGCCGAGAAGCGAGCGAGTGAGGCGACGCACTTGGTTGCCCATAAGGCGGAAGAGGCAATGTCGCGGACGAGAGACGCGTCCAAACACGCGGCTCACGCGACAGTCGACACGGGGAAGGATACCGGCGCGATGCTTTTCTGGGCTGGTGCGGCGACCGGAGTCATTTTATTCGCGCTGATGGGCAAAGAGCGCCGGGATCAACTGTTGAGTCTCGCCGAGTCGTCGATCGGTCAAGTTCGCGAGGTGATTCGGGACTTCCAGGGGTACGACGAAGAGTTTAAGCCGGCCCCTTAGTGGTCCGTCCGGCAAGGTCGCTATAAACTCGACCGCCCTGAAAGGAGGTGTGTCGTGCCCGCCCCGCTCCGCGCGCGGATGCCATCGCCCGACGAAGCCGCGGTCATCGAGCGGCTCGCCCGCTC
>JBOGUE010000012.1:0-2405 GCA_050695955.1 Thermomicrobiales bacterium
CCCCCCGCAAGGCCAAGGTCTTGGTGATCGCCGCCGTCAACGTCGTCTTGCCATGGTCCACGTGCCCAATCGTCCCCACATTGACGTGCGGCTTGGTCCGCGCAAACTTCTGCTTGCCCACTGGTTCTGATCCTTTCGTGCACTCCCCGCATATACAGGGACGAGCATCAAACTGGTCACGGCCGCTGCGAACGCGTTATGCGTGCCGCTTGCTAATCCTTGGTTAGTCCCGGCGTGCTTTCGCGAGCATTTCGTCCGCGATTCCGCCCGGCACGGGCGCATAGTGGTCGAATTGCATGGAGTACGTGGCTCGGCCTTGCGTTGCAGAGCGCAAATCGGTCGAATATCCGAACATCAAAGCCAGTGGCACGAACGCCTTCACAACCTGTGCGCCCGCGCGCACTTCCATACCCTGGATATGACCGCGACGCGAATTCAAATCGCCGATCACGTCACCCATGAAGTCGTCTGGCGTCGTGACCTCGACTTCCATGATCGGCTCAAGAATCACCGGCTTTCCCCGCCGAATCGCTTCCTTTAGCGCCAAGGATCCGGCAATCTTGAATGCCATTTCAGACGAATCAACTTCGTGGTACGATCCGTCGAGTAGGGTCGCCTTGAGGTCGACAACCGGATACCCGGCGTTGCCGCCGGTCTCCATGGCCTCCCGAATGCCGGCATCGATCGCCGGAATGTATTCCCGCGGAATCGATCCGCCGACGATCTTATCTTCGAATTGATAGCCGACGCCTCGCTCTTGCGGCGAGAACTCCAAGACGGCGTGGCCGTATTGGCCCTTACCACCGGACTGGCGAACGTGCCGGCCTTCGGCCTTAATCGGGATAGTGATCGTCTCTTTGTAGGCAACCTGAGGTCGCCCCACGTTCGCGTCCACGCGGAATTCGCGCATCATCCGGTCGACGATGACCTCGAGATGAAGTTCACCCATGCCGTCGATCACCGTTTGGCCGGTGTCTTCCACGGTGCGGACGCGGAACGTCGGATCTTCTTCAGCCAAGCGCGCTAGCGCCGCACCCATCTTGTCCTGGTCCGGCCGGGTCTTCGGCTCAATTGAAACCGAGATGACCGGTTCCGGGAAGGTGATCGACTCCAAGACGATAGGTTTCGCCGGATCGCAAAGCGTGTCACCCGTAAACGTGGACTTGAGACCGATGACGGCGCAGATGTCGCCAGCGTTGACCGACTGCACTTCTTCGCGATGGTTCGCGTGCATTCTGAGGAGGCGGCCAATACGCTCGCGCTCGTCTTTCGTCGAGTTCAGCGCATAACTGCCCGACTCCAACGTGCCCGAGTAAACACGGATGTAGGCCAGCTTGCCGACGTGCGGGTCGGCCTGGATCTTGAATGCCAGCGCCGAAAACGGTTGGCCCATCTCAACGCTACGAATCTCTTCCGCATCCGTCTTCGGGTTGATACCGGTCACCGGAGGAACGTCCATCGGCGACGGTAAGTAGTAGACAATCGCGTCGAGCATTCGCTGGACGCCTTTGTTCTTGAGTGAGCTGCCGCACAAAACGGGCACGAGGTTGCCGCTGATCGTTGCGGCCCGCAAACCGGCCCGCAGGTCCTCGGGGCTAAGCTCTTCGCCGTCCAGGTAGCGCAGCATCAGACCTTCGTCTTGTTCGGCGATCATCTCGACGATGTGGAACCGCGCGGCGGCCGCATCCTCGCCGAATTCGGCCGGGATCTCGGTGCGCTCAATGTTCTGACCCATCTCGTCGTGATAGAGATAGGCGCAATTGTCAATCAAGTCGATCAGGCCCCGGAACTCGGACTCGGCGCCGATCGGCAATTGGACGGGACACGGCTTCGCTTTGAGTCGATCGACGATCATGTCGATCGTGCGCTGGAACGATGCCCCGGTCCGGTCCATCTTATTGACGAAGCAAATGCGCGGTACGCTGTACTTGTCGGCCTGACGCCACACTGTCTCTGACTGCGGCTCGACGCCCGCGACGGCATCGAAGACGACGACGCCGCCATCGAGCACCCGCAGCGAACGCTCAACCTCCACCGTAAAGTCGACGTGACCCGGCGTGTCGATGATGTTGATCCGATGATCCAGCCAGGCACACGTGGTCGCCGCGGAGGTAATGGTGATACCGCGCTCGCGCTCCTGGACCATCCAGTCCATCGTCGCGGCGCCTTCGTGCACCTCACCGATGCGGTGGATCCGACCGGCGTAAAACAAAATCCGTTCGGTCGTCGTCGTCTTCCCGGCGTCGAGGTGCGCGATGATGCCAATGTTGCGAGTCCGCGCTAATGCGGTCTCGACGTCTTCAAGAATAGGCTTGGTCGCCGTTCCCGTACTCATTGATTCCCCTAGAAAGCCGCCAGCCGTCAGCCGTCAGCCATCGACTTCATCGTTCGCGACACTCTCACTC
>JBOGUE010000013.1:0-6705 GCA_050695955.1 Thermomicrobiales bacterium
GGCCAGGACGCACGGGATCGGGACCGACCATTTTGCGTAGGTCGTCATCGGTCAGGCGTGGAGGTACGCTGATTTCGTAAGCCGTCGCCATCGTCGAATCCTTTCGTGGGGCAGCAACGCATCGTCACGTCTTTCCCACGGCAAGGATAGATCATCTGATTGACGGGAATTGCCCCTGTCGTATCTGCTATCGAACGAGGCGAATCCGCGCCCCACGTGTCGTAGCCACCGGCAGCAGCGTTTCCCCGTCTGCACCGCCCAGGGCGACCTCGTACGGTCCCTGGCCGCGTGTCTCCAAGTGAAGCCGAAGCTCGCTGGCGGAGTCGTCCGGTTGGATCACCTCCAGCCATTGGTCGCCGAGGGAGAAGCGCCGGGCGTCACGGACACCTTCGATCTCCGGCCGGGACGTAATACCAGTGTTGCCGACCAGTCTGGCGAAGGCACGAGCGCTCTCGTCCAGGTTCTCCACGGCGATGCTGATGCCCTGCACACGGGTCACCCCCAGCGGATGCTCGGTCGCCGCTCCGCCCGGCACGCGCAGTTCCCGTGGGGTCACGTCCTCGATGACGAACGGCAGCGAAACAGGCAAGCGTGGCAGCCCCAGCGTCTTCCACGCCACCTGCTGACCGTCAGGGCGCAACCGGCCGCCGTCGGCCGGGTCCGGGACGTCGAGGCCAGACCGGCGTAGGCGATCCGCTTCCCCGGCGAGACCGTCGGAGAGGAGCGCGAAGTCGACGAGCCCTTCACCGGCGGCCAGTTGCGCCCACCACTTATGCTCTTGCGGCCGGTCCGGCTCCTTGAAGGCGATCAACTCGAAGTAGGCGCCGTCGCCGAGGGAGATGAGCGCGTTGTGCGTCGCCCCGCCCGTGTGCTCGCCACCCGGCGTCACCGTGAAACCGGCGTCCTCGTAGTCGCGGGAGGCTTCGGCAAGATCGCGCACGGCGACGACGATGTGATCGATGCTCCCTACCACCTAACTGTTCCTCCTGCAATTATGACGGCGACGCCGCGACCACGGGCGCGGCGCCCTCGACGACGTATCCTGGACGACGGCGAAAATAGACGAGAGGGGCGCCCTCGGCCGCTTCGCCCAGCGACGCCGCGACGACCTCACCAACGAAAATCGTGTAGCCATTGCCGCGATGACGGTCGACGATGCGACAATCGACCCAGGCCAGCCCGTCAGGGAAGACCGGCAGACCGGTTGTCGCGGTTGTCGTTTCCAATCCCGCGAATCGGTCGTGGTCGAAGCCGCGGTCAAACCCGGCGAACCGGTCGAAGATGGTGATCTGTTCGCTGTTGAGGATGCTGACAGCGAAGAGGCCGTGACGGTCGATGATGTCGTGCATCCGCGTCGACGTGCCGGCGCTAACCATGACCAGCGGCGGATCGAGCGAGAGCGAGCAGAAGGAGCCAACGACCATTCCGTGCGGTTTCCCATTGTCGCTGGACGTAACGACCGCCGCGCCGCTCGGCCAGCGGCGGAAGACCTCCCGAAAGAGATCGGCGGATATGGTCATGACTCCTCCTGATCGATTACGTCGCGGGCGCCGGCGGTACGGATTGCCCCAGCGTCTGCATCAGCCGGTTCGCCCAGGCGAACATCGCGGCGGCGTGAGTGACGTCAAGGATCTCTAGATCGGATAGTCCGGCCTGCCGTAGCGGCGCCAGATCGGCCGCGCCCAGCCCAGCCGGGTCACGCGCTACTTTAACCGCAAAGTCGACGACAGCGCGCTCGCGCTCGTCGAGCGGCGCGTCGACCCCGTCGTTGAGCAGCCGTTGGATCGTCTCGGCGTCCTTGGTGAGCTGCGCGAAAAGGCGCGCATGCACCGATGCGCAATAGATGCAGCCATTGACCCGCGACGTGGCGACAGCCGCCAACTCGCGGTCGGATCGGCGGACGCCACTGGAACCATACATGACCGCGTTGAAAAGCGCGGTGCGCTCCCGCAGAACGGGCGGGTCGTGGGCCAGCAGCGCGTAGTAGGCGCGACCGCCCCGCGGATTCGGCGCCACCTCATCGACGACGGCGACCTGGTCCGGACTCGCCTCGACGTCATCCACCGTTGGCAGCCGCGGGCGCCATTCGACCAATTCGAGCGTAAATCCCGAACGCTGCGCGACGCTCATGCTTCCTCTCCCAGGGCGCGCAGGCCGGCCAGGACCCGCACCTGAAAACTGACAAAGGCGATCAACTGAGAGATGGTGACAATATCGCGGGTCTGGAGATCGTGCGCTTTCAATGCCGCAAGCTCAGCGTCCCCAGCCGCGCCCGGCTCCCACGTCAACAGGTCGGTGTGTCGCAGGATCGCTGCCGTCCGTGCCGGCAGCACCGCGTCGTCGACGTCGGGAACCCGCGTGACGGCGGCAATCTCATCGTTGCTCGTGCCGAGATCGCGCAGGCGGTCCCGGTGCCACTCGGCCAACGCCGGGTCGGGCGTCAGCACCGCGACCCGCAACGCGATCGCTTCGCGCTCGAATCGGCTCACTCCCGCGGGATCGTCCGGTTCGAGCAGGGTTTCGTAGCTCCCCTGGGCATGCCGCAGAACCTCCGGCCGTTGCGCCCGCAATTGCCCGAGCGGCGAATCGGCCGCGATGCCCGCGAGGTGGTTGATGACGTCCTGAACGTTGGTGTCTATCGGACTTCTCGTCGTTTCCGGTGCACTGACCATACGGGCCTCCTCAAAGGAAATCGTCGTTGTAGAGGCGCTACTTGCCGCGCCCGTCGCCTGAAAGGCGACATGCCGCGCTAGCGGCTCGTGAGAACGGATATCGGCCCGCGGCCGAAGCGCGCCCGCGGCGCGCGCGGAGTTGCGGCGCGGCAAGCAGCTCCTCTACACGATCGCCGCCGATCAACAACTAATCCGCCGCGGCCGCCGTCTGGGCGGAGGCGGTGACCTCGATTGTTTCGCCCTCGGCGGTCGTCTGGATGACGGTGCCGTTGATTTGCTGCGGGTTCACGAGCAGGTTCAGGATCGGGCAGGCCCGCTCGACCGCCGTGTGCAACTCGGCGATTGCCTCGGGCGGCGCCGGCGATTCCAGACGCACGGTGTAATTGATGTTCTGGGGATAGCGCGGGATGTGCTCGTACCCGAGCTTGCCGGCGCGGCTGTCCAGCTCGCCGGTGACCTCAACCGCCAGGGCATCGAGCGGCACTTCGAGGTCGGCGGCCTGGATCAGGAAGACGTGAGTCAGGCAACTGCCGAGCACGCCCAATTGCAACTCGGGTGAGCTCGGACCCAGGTTGTAACCCGCGAAGTCAGGTCCGCTGTCGCTGATGACGTAGTGATCCCGGATGCTGATGCGGCGGACACCGCTGCGTCCTTCGGCCCTCACGAACGCGGACAAGGTATGCGGACCGCCCTCACTGTTGGCGGCCTTTTCGCGCCGCTCCAAGAGCGCTTCACGCTTCTGGACGAGGTAGTCGCGTAGTGTGCTCATGATCAGGGCTCCATGTTTCATGCTCAAGAAATGCCGAGGGCTGTCTTGCCGATCAGCGTCAGCGCCATGTCGTCCATCGGCGGGTTGCCGAGACCGGCGCGGACGTCGCGGAAATAGCGCTCCAGCGGGTAACGGCGGGCGAGTCCGGCCGAGCCGACGACCCGCAGCGCCTGGTCGGTGATCTGGATCGCGTTGTTGGTGACGGTGTACTTCGCGGCCGCGAACTGCCAGCCGATCGCCTCCCGGTGCTCCGGGTGGTCCTGGAACGTCTCGATCGTGCCGTAGAGAACGGACCGCGCTTGCAGAAGGAGCAGTTCGATCCGCGCGATCCGGTGCTGCACCGATTGCAGCTCGGCAATCGGCCCGTTGAGTCCGCTCGGCCGCCGCTCCCGCGCGTACTGGACAGCGAAGTCGCGGGCAGCGGTGGCGATGCCCAGGTAGACCGCGCTGCTGAGCAGTCCCCACGGACTGACCTTGCTCACCGGCACCGATTGGTCGGATGGGAGGCGGTAGTCGTCGGGCACGACGACGTCCTCGTAGACGACGTCGTGGCTGCCGGTCGCCCGCATGCTGAGGTTGTCCCAGGTCTCCTCGATCCGCACGCCGGGCGTCGACGTCGGCACCAGGAAGTGGCCGCGGGACGTCGAGCCGTCCTCCTCTTCGACGGTGAGGAGCACGATCGTATAGCGCAACGCCGGGGCGAGGGTCGTCCAACACTTGCGGCCGTTGATCCGCCAGCCGCCCGGCGCGCGCACCGCCCTCGTGGCGTACATGCCGCCCCGGCTCGGGCTGCCGAGTTCGGGTTCGCTCGCCGCCGAGTTGATCAGCGCCCCCTCCTCGACCACTTCACGGAAGAAGCGCGCGAGCAGGGGCGCCGGCCAGGCGCGTGATGTGCCCAACCCAGCCACGATGCCCAAGTGCATTGTGGCCCCGAGCGCCACCGACCCGTTGCCGCGAGCCAGCCGCTCCTGCGCCAGCATCAACTCCAGCGGCGTCGCCCCGCGACCGCCGAACTCTTCGGGCACGGTCAGCGCCAGATACCCGGACTCGCGCAACGCGGCGAAGGTGTCGTGCGGGAAGGTGTTCGCCCGATCGTGGGCGTCCGCCTGGGCCGCGGCGACCTCCGCCAGGCCGTCGGCGAGTTTCATGAACTCCGCCTGGCGCGCGGTCTTCGGGAAGGGTGCGGCCGGTGCTCCCGTCGTCAGGGCACGCCCGTTGAGTGTCGCTGTTGCGGTCACGATTCCTCCACTCGCCGGTGATCGGCAAGCATGGCCGATCACTAGATCAATTGAAGTGCGGCGCCACCTCTTCGATCAAGCGCTTGAGCTGCCCGCGCTGATCCCAGGCGGTGATGCGTAGCGTAACCTCATCGAATCCGAGGCGCTCGAAGACCTTGAGGTGCTCGATACACTGTTCGGATGAACCGGTGGCGACCCAGCTCTCGAGGCGCGGCCGTGTGAAGTCGGCCGTGTAGTAGAGATCGAGGAAGCGCTTCGATTCCGCCAGCGCCTCTTCCCGGTCCTCGTTGATGTTGATGTTGTGGTAGAGGTGCGTTTCGACCTCATTCGGGTCGCGCCCAAGTTCTTGTGTCTGCTCCCGGATATCCTGCAAGCGCCAAGCCAGGTCCTCAGGATCGGAAATAGCCGTCTGCCAGCCGTCGGCGTGGCGGGCGACGCGGCGGTGCGTCCGCCGGATCTTCTCGCGGTCGCCCTGCGCGTTGTTGGCGATCCAAATCGGCGGTCGCGGCTGGGCGGCCGGTTTCGGCTCGATGGTGACGTTCTGGAACTGATACTGCGCCCCTTCGTGGCAGACGTTGTCCTCCGTCCAGAGCCGCTTCAGGATCGTGATCCACTCCGAAAGCCGCTCGACGCGATCCTTGTTGGTGACCCGGTAGGTCGCTTGCTCGACGTCGTACCCGGCCTGCTCAACGATGCCGGTGCAGGCGACCAGCACCGTCCGCCCCTCAGCCAGCAGATCGAGGCTGGCCCACTGGTAGGCAAGTTGGACGGGGTCGCGCAATGGAAAGCTGGCCATGCAGGCCGGGCCGAGCCGGACCGTCTTCGTCCGCGATGCCAGCCCCGCGAGCAGCGCAATCGACTCCATCCGCGGCTTGCCAAAGAGGCTGTCTCCGACCCAGACGGACTGGAAGAGCCCCGATTGATCGGCGATCTCGGCGGTGTCGACCATCTCCGCCGCGGTCGTCACCCCGAAGAGAACGCCGCGGTTCGGCAGTGTGAATCCGATCTTCATCAGTGATCCTCTCGATCCTGCTATGGCGTGACGCGAATCCGCGCCCCATGCGTCGTACTGACCGGCAGCAGGTCGTTTGATGCGGCGTCTACCCCGCCCAAGACGATTTCGTACGGCCCTTGACCACGCGCCGCGAGGTGTTGCCGCAGATCGCTGGCCGAGTCGTCGGGCTGCGCGAGTTCCAGCCACTGGTCGCCGAGGGAGAAGCGTCGCGCCTCGCGCACGCCCTCGATCTCCGGCTGCGACGTGATGCCGTTGTTGCCGACCAGCTTGGCGAAGGCGAGGGCACTCTCGTCGAGGTTCTCGACGGCGATGGTCAGGCCGACGACGCGGGTCACGCCGAGCGGATGCTCGGTGGCCGTGCCGTTGGGCACCCGCAACTCGCGCGGCGTCACGTCCTCAATCACAAAGGGCAATGGCACGGCTGTCCGCGGCAGCCCCAGCGTCTTCCAGGCCACCTGTTGACCGTCCGGCCGGATGCGGCCGCCGTCGCGCGGACCGTTGACCTCGATCCCCGTTCCGCTGAGGCGCTCGGATTCCTGAGCCAACCCGTCGGAGAGAAGCGCGACATCGACGAGTCCTTCCCCGGCCGCCAGTTGCGACCACCAGCGATGCTCTTGCGGCCGGTCCGGCTCCTTGAAGGCGATCAGCTCGAAGTAGGCGCCATCCCCGAAGGAGATCAACGCGTTGTGCGTCGCCCCGCCCGTATGCTCGCCCCCCGGCGTGACGGTGAATCCCGCGTCCCGGTAGTCCTGTGACGTCTGCGCGAGATCGCGAACCGCGATGACGATATGGTCGATGCTCCGAACCATTGGTGAATCTCCTATCGAACTGCACCAGCGCGTAACTGACGGACCGTCCGTCGTTCGTCGTAGGGGAGGGACCTGCGCCCTCCCGTCGGCCACCGGCCGACATGCCGCGCCAGCGGCCCGTGCGACCACACGTAAACAGTCCCGTTCATGAGGATTTGACGGCCGGTAAACCGGCATGTCGCGCGTTCGCGCGACGGGAGGG
>JBOGUE010000014.1:0-3452 GCA_050695955.1 Thermomicrobiales bacterium
TCACATACCCGCGCGACTCGAACGTAGCCACCGGGTTCCACTGACGCCAGTTGATCGGCCAGCCGCCGTCCTCGCCCTGTTCGCGCTCCAACGCATCGAGCGCGCGTTCGATCTCCGTATCGGAGAACCAGCGGCGCGCCAGGCTTGCCGGCCGCGTCGCGTAGGCGAGCGGGGAGTGATATTCGCCCGGCCCATATCCCGGCGAAATAACGGCGTCTTCAGGCCGATCGGGGTCGAGCAGCACGATCCGCTGTTCCCGCACCAATCTGCCCAATCGCTCGGCTTCGCGTTCCGCACGCGCACGGTCCGGTACATGGTCGAGGAATCTCAGGCAACTCATCACCTCGTACGGGTGCGTCTCTGCGATGGCGGCGATCGCCTGCCAGCAAAAGCCGGTCGCGGCCGTCAACCAGGGATGGTCGATCCGGTTCTTGTGCAGGTATCCGGCGATGCCCGCCGTCGGCAGCAACGAGCCAGGCGGATCGTCCTCCCCCACGTTCCACCACGGCGCCTTCGGGGCGTCGCGGATGCTCGGCAGCGCGATCGGGACGCCGCCGTTGGCCGCTGTCACCGACAAGAGGTGCCCGATGATGGGCGTCGCCGTCGCGTTGTCGCACGCGCCGAGCTCGTCTAGCACCCGCAGGGCGAAGTAGGTGTGCACGGGTTGGCTCCCCGCGCCCCGGCCGTCCGGTTCGAGCGCGTGCCCGAACCCGCCGTCGGCATTCTGGTACGCCCGCAGGGCGGCGAGCGCCGGCTCGGCGTCGCCCTGCTTGAAGAGATGGGCAAAGCGGTGGCGCTCGAGCAGGCGGGCATACTGCCAGAGAAAGGTCTGTGCGGTATCAAGATTCGTCGACGAGATCATATGCGCGTGCCTCCAAGCGATCGCGAATCCATCGTTGTCATTGTAACGACCCGAAGGTGACACCGGCCCGTCACCATTCTTGGGCAATCGTCACTCGTGTCCGTCCTCACCCGATTCTCCGGGGCGAGCAATAGCTGAAAGCTGTGGGATAATGGCCCGCCAAGAGGAGAAGGCCATGACCAAAGAACAGTCGCTGTACCAAGACCGAATCGTTCAGGATCCCGCGATCATGGTAGGCAAACCCGTGATCCGGGGAACCCGCATTCCGGTCGAGCGGATCATCGCCCATTTGGCGACAACGCCGGATCTTGATGATCTCTTCGCCGCGTACCCCCGGCTGACGATCGAGGACGTGCAGGCGGCGCTCGCCTATGCCCACGACGCGGTTTCGGCTCGAAGCAGGCGCGCCCGCCGCAAATCATCTGTTGAACGCGTGCCCGTCCCGGCATGACGTTTCTGCTCGACGAGAGCGCCGACGCACGCCTCGCTCCATTCCTCCGCTCCGCCGGACATGACGTCTCCGCGATCGCCGTCGATCATCCGGCGAGTCTCGCCGACCGCGAGGTGCTGTCGATTGCCTACCGCGAGCAGCGCGTGCTGATCACCGACGACCGCGACTTCGGCGGGCTTGTCTTTGTCGAGAAGCAAGCCCACGCCGGCGTCATCTACCTCCGTATCGGACACCGTCGCGAACTGACGACGAAGATCGACCGGCTCAACGAGGTTCTCACCCACTTCGCCGACGACCTCGACCAGTTTCTGGTTGTGACCAAGGATCGGGTGCGCGTCCGCCGATCTTGACCGTGACCGCCGATTCGGAGATGGTTCAGCGCGACGGCCGAACGGGAGTCGGGAGGAGGGCACGATGAAGGTCGTACGGAAAGACGAAGTCGCGCCGCGCGCCGGGACGACGTTTACCGGCAAGGTGGATCTGACGCGGACGCTCGAGCTGCAGCAAGAAGGCGGGATGAGCCTCTCGGTCGAGCGCTTCGAGGACGGGGCGCGCACCCACTGGCACATCCACCCCGGCGAGCAGTTCCTCTACGTCCTCGAGGGCGAGGGGCGGGTCGGCACCGAGACCGAAGAGCATGTGGTCGGCCCCGGCGACGTCATCTACACCACGCCTGGCGAGAAGCACTGGCACGGCGCCGTCCCCGGTTCGACGATGACCCACGTCAGCGTCACGTCGGTCGGGTCGCCCGATTGGTTTGAGGCACCTGAATAAAGGCGACAGGCGACAGGAGCACGGGCGTTCGTCGTTCTTAACGCCTGCCGCCTGTCGCCTGCCGCCTCGTCAGGCGTTGACGAAGCGATTTCCCGCAACGTCGCGGCCGCGGGCAAGCCAGAGTCTGTGGCCCTGATTGCTAGGATGGTCGGCGTAGACCAAGGACTCCGTCGGGAAGTAGCGCATGGTGTAACCGGCCCGGCGTTTGTCGCTGGTGTTGGCGTTGGCGCCGTGCATGATGCGCGCCTCGTGCAGGCTGCATTCGTTCGGCTGGAGTGAGAAGTAGACGGCCTTGCTCTCGTCGAGCAGATCTGGCCTGATCTGCCGTGAGAAGATGTTCTTGTCGCCCTCGACCGCTTCGTAGTCGCTGAAGCCGTTGTCGTGGCTGCCGGGGATGACGCCCATGCTGCCGTTCTCCGGCGTCGCCTCGTCGAGCGCCAGCCAGACGGTGCAGATGCCGGCCATCGTCGAAATGCGCCCATTCCAGAAGGCCGAGTCCTCGTGCCAGGGCGTCGCCTTCCCGGTGCGCGGCGCCTTGCTGATGATATGGCTCGACCACAGGCCGATATTCGGCCCGACGACCGGCTCGACCAGATCGAGAAGCTCATCGGCGAGCAGGAATTGCAACAGCCGGTCGTCGCGGAAGTGAATGCGGTCCAGGTCCGCGTCGGTGTATTTGGCGAGGTCATCCTCGAAGATGGCCTTGAGGCGGGCGAACTTGTCGGGGCTGAAGACCGGCTGCTGAAAGAGGACGTAGCCTTCGCGCTCGTAGTGCGTCACTTGCTCCGGCGTTAGGCGACTCCGCCCGGTTGCCACCGTCGACGTCATGGTCCATCCCTCCTTGCGTGGTCGCGTGGTCGATGCCGTCAGCGTACCGGGGGGTGGAGGCGAGTGTCTTGCCTTGCTCTGACGATTTCTACTACTATACTGATCTGCCACGGGGGCGAAGGTGATGAGCGTACCGCGACTCCTCTGGAAGAATGTTGTGCCGCGGGGGGACTACCACGCTGCCCTGGTCAGCAGTCGGTTCCGGCTGCGGACCCAGCTGCACACACACGATTTCTTCGAGATGATATATGTGCTGGACGGTCGAGGGACGCATGAGATCAACGGTCAGGCGTTTCCGTTGACGCCGGGCGATCTGATCTTCGTCCGCCCCGAGGATCGCCACGCCATTTCCGCGCGGGAAGGCAACGAATTGCACATTGTGAACATCGCCTTTTCTGCCGACGCCTGGGAGGATTTCCGTGCGCTCGTCGGGCTCACCGACGACGCGTTCGCCGCGACATCATGCGGGCCGCCACCGATCGTGCAGGTGCCAGTCACGCGCCGCGAGGAGTGCGCGCGGGTCTTTCAACGAGCGTT
>JBOGUE010000015.1:0-3397 GCA_050695955.1 Thermomicrobiales bacterium
GTCGCGACCAGGATCTCGTCGGCGTCCAGCGCTATTTCTTGCCCGTCGATGCCGCGCGATGTGAGCCGCTTCGATGCCGGCCCGCGCTCGACCCGGACCGCCTCGTGTGCCAGGCGGAAGGTGATGCCCTCTTGCGCCAGGGACTGCTGCGCCATTGCCGCCGCCTCCGCGTCGTGCTCGGACAGGATCCGCTCCCCCCGCTCGATCACCGTCACCGCGCTGCCGAAACGGGCGAACGCCTGTCCCAGCTCGAGTCCTGTCGGACCGGCCCCGATCACCGCCAGGCGTTGCGGCGCCGCGCGCAACTCCAGAGCCTCGACGTTCGTGACGTACCCGGCGTCCGCCAGCCCCTCGATAGGAGGCACGGCGGGCCGCGACCCGGTCGCGATCACGACCTGCTCCGCCCGGATCGCCCGGTCGCCGACCGCGATCGCGTGCGGGCTGGTGAACCGGGCCAGGCCGGCGATCACCGTCACGCCGGCGCGGGCCAGCGTTTCCGGCGAGTCCGCTTCGCCGATCCGTTCGACGATCCGATCTTTCCGGGCCACGACCGCCGCGACGTCGACCACGGGTTGACCGACCGTGATCCCGAACGCGGCGGCGCCGCGGATCGTCTGGGCGACGCGCGCCGCGGCCAGCAGGCTCTTGCTGGGGACGCAGCCGGTGAGCAGGCAATCGCCGCCCGTGCGTTCCGCCTCGATCAGCGCCACCCGCCGCCCGGCGCCTGCCACGAGCCTGGCGACGGTCATCCCGGCCGTGCCGCCGCCGATGACCACGACGTCGAACGCGTTGGCATCGTCCATGGTGCTCAATCTCCGCTCTCCTCGACGCGTTGTCGCCTACGCCGCGGCCACGGGACGATCAGCGGGACCAGGACAAGCAAGACCAGAACCGCAAAGATCGTTCCGGCCAGCCACGGTCTGGTCGGCAAGGTCGCGCCGACCGCCACGATCGCGAACACCGGCGGGATCATCCCGACGAAGGTCGCCGCCGCGAATGCCGGGAAGGAGATCGCCGTCAGCCCCGCCGCGTAACTGACCCAATCGAACTGAAAGACCGGAAGCAATCGCATGAGCAGAATCGCCTTCACTCCGCTCCGTGCCGCGAGGGCGTCGATCCGGTCCATCGTCGTGGCCGGCAGCCGTTTGGACAACCACGGACGCCCCAGACGCCGCGCGATGCCGAAGGCAACCATCGCACCGATTTCCGCCCCGATCAGCGTGTAGATCGTTCCCCGGACGAGGCCGAACGACAGACCCGCCGCTACGTCGAGCGGCACAGAGGGTACCGGCGAGACCACGACCGCGAATGCCAGCGCCGCCATGTAGACTACCGGCGCCCAGACGCCAAACCCGTCGAGCCAGTCACGGATCGCCTCCGGTCGCAAGGGCAGCAAGCGCCCGAACGCGAGATCCCAGATGATGCCCGCTGCTATCCCCGCCAGGATGAACAGGAGGAGCCACTTTCCCGGCAACGCGAGTCGTTCTCCCGGCTCGGTCATACCTGGTTGTACCTCGGAGACCACCGTGTCCCTCGACCTTCGACGCCCTCCATCCCAGCATGACCGTTTAGTCCGGCAACGTGACGTAAGCTTGCTTACGACGATGCGAGCGGGATCATGGTACCGTGGTCGGGCGTCGCGTTGTGCCATCCGCGAGGAACCGACCCGTGAAATTGCTCGAGATCTTCGTCACGCCCGGATGCCTTGGCTGCGAGACAGCGCTCGAAATGGCCGATTCGCTCCGCTCGCGCGCGATCTCGGCGGTCGACGTTCGCCTAATCGACCTCAGCGCACCCGGCGCCAAACGGCCCGACGCCGTCTTCGCCGTGCCGACCTATCTGCTCGACGGGCAGGTGCTTAGCCTTGGTAACCCTGAGGAGGAATGGCTGATCGAGCAACTGGCCACGTCGGCTAACGAGCCATGTCCCAGGCGGCGTCAGTCCGGAGGCGGATCGCCGTGAACCGTGCACCCGCCGTGCAGCGCAAGTTGGCCGACCTCACGCGTACCGCCGGCGGTCGCTGGCGCCGTTCGGCCGGTTCGCCCCGCCGTCTCTCCGTCGAAACCGCCGCCGGCGTCAAGGACAAACTCGGCTACCTGCTGGAAAACGAGGTCTTCGCCCCGCTCTCCGGCGAGGAGCGGACGTGGCTGGTCGAGTCGACGACGATGGTCACCTGTGAGAAAGGCCGCGTCTTCTACACGCCGGACGAGCCGGGCGAGGTGGTCTTCATCCTGAAGCGAGGCCGGGTGGAGCTTTACCGCCTGGCGGCGGACGGACGAAAACTGGTCGTCGCCACCCTCGGTCAGCACACGATCTTTGGCGAGATGGGGCTCATCGGCCAGGGGATGTACGGCTGCTACGCCGAGGCCGCCGAGGACTGCCTGCTCTGCGTCCTCAGCCGCGCCGACTTGCACGCTCTCGTGCGCCGCAACCCGGACGTCGGATTGCGATTGCTGGCGGAACTGGGCAACCGCCTCCAGCAACGCGAAGCGGAGCTCGAGGCGCTCGCCTTTCGCGGCGTGCCCGCGCGCTTGGCCGCGTTGTTGCTCCAGGAGATGGACGCCTACGGCACGGTCGCCGGCTACAGCCACCAGGAGCTGGCCGAGCGCCTGGGCACCTACCGCGAAACGGTCAGCCAGGTCCTCGGCCGCTTCCGCAATGAGCGCCTCGTCGCCGTCGAGCCCCGCCGCATCCGCATCCTCGACGAAGCGGGCCTGACCGTCTACGCCGAGGGGTAAAGGGCGGCGAGGTGACCGTCATTCCGGCGCCCTTCCCCGTCATTCCGAGACCTCATGCCGCGTTGCGGCACCCGCTCGGCATGAAAATAGCCAACGGATTGGCGAATCCGCGCTATTTTCACAGCAGGCATCGAGGAATCTGTCTCTCATAAGAGACGTCCTGCATCAGAGCCAGACGCCTCGACGAACTCCGCGATTCGGCATGACGACTACGTTCAGATCCGGAGGCCACCGATGCGCAATCGACATCTCTCCCGCCGTCGCCTCCTCCTTACCGCACCCGTCGCGGGAACAGCCGCGCTCCTCATTGCCCGTGACGGAAACCGCGCGTCTCCCTCAGCCACGACCCAAGACGTCGCCACGCCCACGCTCGACGACGACCTCAACGTCACAACCAGCGGTTGGCAGACCGACTTTTCGAAGCACAGCGTCAACCTGAGCGAGATCCGCTCCGGGGGACCGCCCCGCGACGGCATTCCGCCGATTGACGACCCAAAATACGTCGCGATTGCCGACGCCGATGGGTGGTTGGAGGCGATGGAGCCGGTCGTCGTGGTGGTCCGCAACAATCAGGCCCGCGCCTACCCGCTCCAAATCATGGTCTGGCACGAGATTGTCAACGACGTCCTCGGCGGGGAGCCGACGCTGGTCACCTTTTG
>JBOGUE010000016.1:0-1575 GCA_050695955.1 Thermomicrobiales bacterium
TGCCCAGCTCGTCGTACGGATTAGCCAAGGCGCAGCGGTCAAGCGAGAGACAGCCGCAGCCGATGCAGTTGGTCAATTCGTCCCGCAGCCGCACGAGTTGCTCGATCCGCGTGTCCAGATCGTGGCGCCAGCGCGCCGACAGCTTCGCCCAATCCTCGCGGCGCGGGGTTCTGCCGTCGGGCAGCGAACCGAGGGCGGCGCGAATCTCCGCGAGGGGGATGCCGACCCGCTGCGACACCCGGATAAAGGCGACGCGGCGCAACGTTTCACGGGGATACCGGCGCTGATTGCCCGCGGTGCGACGGCTGTGGAGGAGGCCCTGCCGTTCGTAGAAATGGAGGGCCGACACGGCGACGCCGCTGCGTTCGGCCAGTTGGCCGGGGGTCAATTCGGTGGTATTCCGCGTTGGCTTTGTCACGTTTCCCACCATTTGTAAACCTCAATCAATGTCGAGGATCGATGGTGGATTGTAGCGTGAGTTTGGGTTGAGTGGCGAGGCGGTTGACGGACGGCCCCCCAATTCTGGGGGGCCGTCGTTCAGTCCTCGACCCTGACGGTCCGCGCGGGCCAGCCGGTGGCGCCGTCGGGGAGGGGAGAACGGGATTCCTCGACGGCGACGGCGCCTGCGCCGTCGGTGGCGCGGATACGCATCTTGTGATCGCCATCCGTCGCCTCGAAGGGGAAGGCCCAGCGCACCCAGGTGAAGGGCGGGTTGATGGCGGGTTCGAGTTGGGCGTCGGCCCAGGTTTCGCCGTCGTCCAGGCTGACTTCCACGCGGGCGATGTCGCGGTCGCCGGCCGCGGCGACGCCGGCGGCGACGAACTGGCCGGGCGCAATGTCTTGGCCGCCGCGCGGAGCGTCGACCCGTGCCCAGATTTGCGGTACGGCCGGATCGCTCCAGCCACGCGTTTGCCAGTAACCCTTGAAATCTTCGTCGACGAGCTCGATCCGCTCCAGCCATTTGACGTTCTTCATGCCATAGATGCCGGGCACGATGATGCGGGCCGGATAGCCGTGGTCGTCTTCCAGCGGGGCGCCGTTCATGCCGGTTACGATCAGGGTGTCGGGATCGAGGCCGAAGGCGACGGGGAAGGACTCCTCGTAGTCATCGGAGCAGTGGACTTTAACGTCGATCACACCCTCTTTGATGCCGGCCTCCTCGAGTAGGTCTTTGAGCGGGAAACCGGTCCACTCGGCGGTACCGATCAGGTCGCCGTTGAGCTCATTGGAGATGCAGCAGAGGGTCGTGATCTTTTGGATCGTCGACCGTTGGACGACCTCGTCGTAGGTTAACTCGATCTCATTGTTCACCAGGCCGTCAACCTTTAGTTTCCAGCCTTCGGACTCGACCCGTGGGTCCACGATGTTCTTGGAGACGTGATAGAAGTCCTCGACCTCGGTGATGAGGGGCGTGATCTTGTCATCGGCCTCGAGCTGGTTGAAGAGAGCGAAGGGGTCTTCTTGAGCAGCGACGTCGGCGTTGAGGGAGGCGACGTCGCGGGTGGTCGCCGACTCGGTGGACGGCGTCGGCGTTTCGGCCGGCGGGGTTTGGGTCGGCCGCGGGAAGCCCTGGCG
>JBOGUE010000017.1:0-3223 GCA_050695955.1 Thermomicrobiales bacterium
GCTGGCGGCAGGCCGAGTGGGTGCATCATCGAAGAACAAGGCGACGGTTGCAAGGGCAGGGGAGGTACTGTCGGCAGAGAGCACAGAAGGCGGTAGCGCAGGGACACCGCGTCTACGTTCGCGCCACGCGTCCAGCGATTCATCCCCGCCCTTCTCGGTCGACCGGCACATGAGCCGCATCCCAACCTTCCGCACCATCGAGGAAGTAGCGGAGTTCTGGGATACCCATGATCTGATGGACTTCGAAGACGAACTCGAGATTGTCACCGACGTGAAGTTCGTTCCCGTGCACGCGGAGAACGCGATCACGCTCGTGTTCGACGATGCAACGTTGGCGGAACTGACGAGTCGCGCCCACGAACAGAACACGAGTCCGACCAGCCTTGCCCGGCAGTGGGTTATGGAGCGTCTGCACAAACGTTAGCAGCAGCCCATGATCCTCCTGCCCAGGATCGGCCGACTGTCGAGTTGAGGTGCGTCGTCCATCCTGAGTGCCAACTGGCACCGTAAAAAATGCACATGCGTTTCCCCGTCGTGGAGTCGTCCCGGGTTGTGTGGGGCGGGCCGGTAGCCATTCCGGATCAGCGGCGGGGATTTTGTTGCACCACGTCCGGCTTCCTCACGATACAATGGGCGGTGGAAGGGGCGGATAGCGTGCGAATCCACCGGCTAGTTTTCGGGGGTGATCGGGTAGAGCATATTGCCCGCCATGGGGTTTCCGTGGCAGAGGTCGAAGAGATTGCCTACGGCGACTTCGTCGTCGCGCGCACGAGGAACGACCGATACGGTCTCATTGGACAGACGGACGGCGGACGATACTTGTATATTGTCGTCGCCCCTCGTGGTTCGGGTATCTATGGCCTGGTGACGGCACGAGACGCAACGGATCGGGAGCGGCGGGCTTTTCGAGACCAGCGAGGACGGTAATATCTATGAAAGACTCCGAGCATCAGGACGCTGACAAGCCAATCGTGAGCCGTATTCCGACCTTCCGCACGATCGAGGAAGAAGCGGAGTTTTGGGATACGCACGACCTGATGGACTTCGAGAACGAAATCGAGTGGGTGACAGACGTTAAATTCGTACCCGCGGATCTGTCCAGCGCCATCACGCTCGTGTTTGACGAAGCGTCGTTGGCCGAGCTCAATACTCGTGCCCAGAAGCTAGATACGACGCCATCGAGTCTGGCACGTCAGTGGGTTCTGGAACGCCTGCACCAACGATAGTGGCTGCCTGAACCAGTCAGCATCGACGCCGAGCGCCCAGCACACAATGGTCAAGACGGAGAACCTTGCAAGCCGCATCCCCAGCTTCCGCACGATCGCGGAAGAGGCGGAGTTCTGGGATACCCACGACATCACCGAGTTTGCGGATGAACTCGATGAGGTCACGGATGTCGTCTTTGGCTCGGTCCAGTCGAAGGATGCGCTTGTCTTGCGGTTCGTCGGAGACGATTTGACCGCCTTGGTCGAGCGCGCACGGGAAGAGGACGTCAGCCCGGCGACCCTGGTGCGCGGATGGGTCTTGGAGCGCCTCGATGAGCGATCGAGTCGTTCCCAATCCGGCCGCTGACCATCCTACGAGGCGTATGACTTCAGCCGCTGAACGCTACGAACGCATGATCGAGGACGCGCGGGCGGATCCGGGTGTGGTCGGCGTGGTGCTTTCGGGGTCGCGGGGGAAGGGATTCGGGACGGAGGCGTCGGACTACGACGTCTGCGTGGTCGTGCGGGACGATGCGCCGCCCGCATGCCGCGCACGGTATGAGGAGGCGGATGGGGACGGCATCGACGCGGGGGTGATGGCGCTCGGCGACTTCACGACCTACGCGGCCTGGGGCAGCCCCTTCGAGTGGGACCGGTACGGTTTCGCGCATGCCGCCGTGCCGGTCGACAAGACCGGGCAGCTCCGGCAATTGGTCGACGAGAAGGGGCGCATCCCGGAGGAGGAGCGCGAGCCGTTCATCCGCACCTGGCTCGACGCTTACATCAACGGGGTCTATCGCTCGTTGAAGTGCGTGCGCAACGGCAACCGGCGCGGGGCGCGCCTCGAGGCCGCCGATGCGCTCGGCTACGCACTGACCGTGATCTTCGCCATTGAAGGTCGGCACCGGCCCTACTTCGGCTACCTGGAACGCGAGCCGCGGGTCTATCCGCTCCAGACCTTCCCACTCGATCCCGACGAGCTGTTGGCGATGATCGACGCCGTCCTGGACGAGGCCGACGTGCCGACCCAGCAACGCCTGCTGGCGATCGTGGACGACCTTTGCCGCCCGGCTGGTTTCGGCGACGTCTTCGACGGCTGGGGCGCCGACTACCAATGGATGCAGACGTTCAGACGTGCGTAATCAGGCTCGTATACCCCCCGTCGACCGGCAGGGCGATGCCGGTGACGAAGCGGGATTCGTCGGAGGCGAGGTAGAGGGCGGCGTAGGCGACGTCGTCGGGGTGGCCGATGGTTCCGAGGGGGTGGAGTGCGGCGAACTCGGCGAGGGCGGCGGCGCGGTCGGGAAGGTCGGCGAGGACGCGGTGGAGCATGGGGGTGTCGATGGCGCCGGGGCAGATGGCGTTGACGCGGACGCCGTCGCGGGCGAAGTCGGCGGCCAGGGAGCGGGTGATGCCGATCACGCCGTGCTTGGACGTGGCGTAGGCGAGCCGGTTCTGGTGACCGCGCAGACCCTGCACCGAGGCGGTGTTGACGATGCTGCCGCCGCCGCGGGCGATCATCGACGGGATGGCGGCGCGCGAGAGCAGGAAGATCGCCTTCAGGTTGACGTCCATCACCCGGTCCCAGTCGGCCTCGGTGTGCGTCAACGCGGTCCCTTCGGGCATGATCCCGGCGTTGTTGAAGAGGACGTCGACGCCGCCGTACCTGTCGATCGTCGCCGCGATCGCCCGCTCGGCATCCTCGCGCCGGCCGATGTCGGCCCGTAGGAAGACCGCCTCGCCACCCGCCTCGCGCACGAGCTGCTCGGTCTCGGCGCCGCCCTCCGCGTCGTAGTCGACGATGGCCACGCGGGCACCTTCGCGGGCGAAGAGGATCGCGCTGGCACGCCCGATGCCGTGCGCGCCGCCGGTGATGACCGCGATCTTGTTGGCCAGGCGGCCCCCTCCCCAGCGCAACGGCCCCCTCCCCCAGCCCCTCCCCCGACCGCGAGGGAGGGGAGCACGCTGAGGCGCGCTTGCGCGCCTCGTGCTCCCCCCTTCCCCTCGGAATCGGGGGG
>JBOGUE010000018.1:0-9927 GCA_050695955.1 Thermomicrobiales bacterium
CTGCTAGACAGTCACACGGTGGGCACGGACGACGGTGCGCTGGAGATATTGGCCGGTTTGGTAGTCGAACGGTCCGCCGCAGGTGATCAGGGTCAGACTTTCCTCGTCGGTCGGGCCGACGATGTCCTGAATCGGGGCGTTGGCGGCGTCGTAGTTTTCCTGCCAGTCGACCTCGTAGACGTATTGCTCCCCGTCTTCGCCGGTGACCTGAATCTGATCACCCGGCTCCATCAAGCCGATGTTATAGAAGACGGCAGGGCCCACGTCCCAATAGTCGAGGTGGCCGGCCATCACCGCGTTCCCGAGCTCGCCGAGCTTGGCCGTCTCTTTGTACC
This sequence comes from Thermomicrobiales bacterium, assembly GCA_050695955.1. GTDB lineage: Bacteria > Chloroflexota > Chloroflexia > Thermomicrobiales > UBA6265 > JBOGUF01. Next base: position 336 of record JBOGUE010000018.1, read on the forward strand.
AGGAAACGACCCAGGGACCAGTCGGATCCTGCATCACGCCATCGACGATCTCGATGGTTTCGACTTCGGCGTCCACCTGGGCCCGCTCAATCGCGATGGCGACGGGCTCGACGCCCTCGCGCCGCGGCGGCTCATCTGGTTCCAGCCCGATCGGTCCCGGACGCAGCCCGCCGGTCGTCGGCATCTCGCCAACCTGCGTTGATACGATGCCCTGCGCCGCTACCGTCGCGCTCATCGCAACGATAATGGCGAGCAGTCCCAACGCCGACGTGATCCGCATTAATCCGGACATCGGTTGTCGGCGCATTCGGTTGCGCGTTGATTTCCGCGATTCGCTCATCCCTGATCTCCGTCTCCTCCGCAAGCAGGGCGCGCAGCCTAGCCTAGGGCGCCGTCCACGTCTACCACTCTATACGCGCGGAGCAAGCGAATCGTATCACTTGCTCGCGTCTTCTTTACGTAGCATGCCGCACCGGTGGCCGTCGCGCATCCAGCATCTCACGGATATCCGGCGACGATAGCGACCCGTGAGACGAAACCGCCTACGTTGGCATAGCGGCCTGGTCAGCCGCCGGAACCGCGGCCGCTTCAGGCGGCGCCGGTTCGCGAGAGCCTTCCCGGCGCTCCCATCCCTGCGCAAAGAGCGGCAAGAAGTTCGAGACCTCGTATGGGTGCTTATCGAGCTCGGCCCAGTTCAGATCGACGCCGAGTCCCGGCCCGTCCGGAATGCCGATGCAGCCATCGACGACGACCGGTGGCTTGTCAACTAACTCCCGCTCCCACTCGACGTTGAATTCGTCGAAGAGCTCTTGCACCAGCAAGTTCGGCGTACAGGCGTCGATCTGGACACACGTTGCCGTGGCGATTGGTCCCTGGGCCTGATGCGGAGCGACGACCGCATAGTGGGCATCGGCCATGGCGCAGACCTGGCGAGTCTTCCAGATGCCGCCGAGATTCGAGGGATCTGGTTGCAGGATGTGTACCGCGTTGTGTGCCAGCAGTTCGGCAAACTGATGGGCAGTCGTGAAGCTCTCCCCGGTCGAGACCGGGATCGAGAGGCGCTTCGCCACCTCAGCCGTGGCGTCGATCTTCATGTGGTCGGTCGGCTCTTCGAACCAGGTCGGGTCGAATTCTGACAGTTCCTCGCCGATGCGGATCGCCTCGCCGACGTTGAAGCGGCGATGTCCCTCGATCATCAATTGTACCGACGGTCCGACGGCCTCCCGCACGGTCCGCACGATAGCGATCGCCAACTTGCGATCGTCGTGGTCCATCACACGGTATGCGACGCCGAAGGGGTCGAACTTCAACGCTTTGTATCCCCGCGCCACGACCTCGATCGCCCGTTCGGCAAACGATTCCGGCGTCCGGGGACCGGCATACCAGCCATTCGCGTAGACCGGTAGCGTTTCGTGGTAGCGACCGCCGAGCAGGTCGTAAATCGGGCGGCCAGTCACCTTTCCGATAATGTCCCAGCAGGCGATCTCGACGCAGGCGACGGCATTCATGTGTATCTGCCCGCCCTCGGAATAGAGGTCGCGGGTCATGCGCTGATAGATCGTCTCGACCTGAAAGGGGTCCATCCCTTCGTAGCGGGGAGCAAGCTCGTGCACCGCGGCCTCAACGGTTTTGGCAAACCCGTTGAGGGTGCCTTCGCCGATACCATAGAGACCCGGCTGGTCGGTGTCCAACCGTACGAAGAGCCAGTTCTTCCAGGGGTTGCCGACGATAAACGTGGTTGCCCGCGTGATCCGCACCACTCGCTCCTTTATTCCTTCGCGCAATTGATTCAACGCGAAGATGATAGCAAGCGTTTGTTCAATCGCTCGCCGCCGGCTCCCGAACCACTGGGGCGGGCGCGGGCCGTTTACGCTCGGGACGCGGTGACGAGACACCCCCTGCTCCCAGCGCACGCCTGAATGCGTCGAAGAGGTCGATTGGCAACGGGAAGACGACCGTCGTGTTCTTCTCCACACCGATCTCGGTCAGGGTTTGCAGATAGCGAAGCTGGAGCGCCACCGGGTTGCGATCGATGACCTCGGCAGCCGCGGCGAGTTGTTGGCTGGCCTGGAACTCGCCTTCCGCGTGAATGATCTTGGCGCGCTTCTCCCGCTCCGCTTCCGCTTGCCGCGCCATCGCACGCTGCATTGCCTGCGGCAACTCGACGTCCTTCACCTCGACGACGCTGACCTTGACACCCCACGGCTCGGTCTGTTCGTCGATGATTCGCTGCAAATCCAGGTTGATCTTTTCTCGCTCCGACAGCAATTCGTCCAGCACCGATTGTCCCAAAATGCTCCTAAGCGTCGTCTGCGCGATCTGAGACGTCGCGCGGATGAAATCGGCAACGTTGACGACCGCCGCGTTGGAATCGACCACCCGGAAATACGCCACCGCGTTGACGCGCACGGTGACGTTGTCGCGGGTGATGACCTCCTGCGCGGGGATATCCATCGTCACCGTGCGCAGATCAACCTTGACCATTCGTTCGACGAACGGAATCAAGATGATTAGGCCGGGACCTCGCGGCCCGACCAAGCGGCCCAGCCGGAAGACGACCCCGCGCTCGTACTCCTGGACGATTTTGATCGCTGAGAGGAGCACGAAGATCACAAAGAGGGCAACGACGAGCAAGACGACGCCAGCGGCCTCCATCAAAGACTCCTTGCTAGCCGGCAGTCCGTCTCGGGGGCCGGAGATGACTCGCGATTAGTGATTGGCCGAGCCCTCGACGCCCGGAATTCCCTGGGGCGCCGTCCGGCGATCGCCCGGTAGCGTCAGCTCTCGCGCCCGTTCGGCGGCGGCGCGATCGAGCTCCTCTGTCGTCGCCGGTCGCACGCGTAGTCGCATACGTTCGACCGCGGTCACTGACACCTCGGTCCCGGCGACAAGTTCACCGTGGCTGGCGAGATCGAGTGCCGCGGACCACAACTCGCCATGCACGTAGACCATTCCTCCCGGGTTCAACGTTCGACGCACCACACCGATTTCGCCGATCAGCGCTTGTTTGCCGGTGTAGGGCGGCCGGAAACGCGCCCGGAGCACCGAACCGGCCAACCACAGAAAGAACCCGACGATACACGCGGTGACCGTCCAGATCACCGGCCGCGAAATCTCGAAGCCCGGTGGCGCGTCCGCGTCAATCAGCAGGAACGACCCCAAGAGAAAGCTGACGACGCCGCCAATCGTCAGTATCCCAAAGGACGGCACGAATAGATCAATGGCGAAGAGGACAAAGGCGAAGAGGATGAGAAGGACCGCCGTCCAGTTGACCGGGAGCGTCCCCAGCGAGAAGAGCGCGATGAGCAACGCCAACACGCCGATGACACCCGGCGCGATTGCGCCGGGATTCGTTAGTTCGAGAAAGAGACCGAGCATGCCGAGACTGAGCAGGATGTAGGCGATGGTCGGCTCGGCCAGGAGCTGCAAGAGCCCTTCAAGCGCGTTCATGCTGTTGCGGTCTATAGCGGCGTTCTTGGTGTTGAGCGCGACCTGTTCACCGTCGACGTCAACCACCATGCCGTCGATCTGATCCAGGAGTTCCGGCAGGCTTGCCGTAACGACATCGACGACATCCATCTGCAACGCTTCGTCGGCGGTAATGTTCGCCGCCTCGCGCACCGCCCGCTCCGCCCAGTCTGCATTCCGGCCGCGAAGCACTGCCAAGTTCTTGATCTGGGACACCGCATCGTTCGTGACTTTGCGCTGAAGCGTCTCCGAGCCGTCGTTCGCCCCGCCACTCTCGTCCAAAAAGATCGGCGAAGCGGAGCCGATGCGCGTGCCGGGAGCCATCGCCGCGATATGCGCCGCGTAGGTGATGAAGACCCCGGCTGAAGCGGCCCGGGCTCCATTCGGCGAGACGTAAACGACGACCGGCACCTCGCTCTCCAGGATGTCGCGGATGATGTCGTCCATCGCCGAGCTGAGCCCGCCTGGCGTATCAAGCTCGATCACCAGCGCGCTGGCGCCGTCTTCCACCGCGCCGTCGATCATGCGGTCGACGTACCGCGCCATGACCGGCGTAATCGTCCCGTCGACCTCGATCAGGCTGATGCTCGGATGATCGTCCTGGGCAAAAAGGGAATCTGTCGCAAATGCCGCAAATAGGAGGTAGAGCAAGGCCAGCACGCGAAGCGGGCTGGGATGGCCAGTCCGGCGCGGGCGAAGTTGGTATGTTGCGGACATCGTCGTCCCTCCGGTGTCAACGAACAGTATACCGAGGGACGCATGTTCATGGCTGAACGCTGAGAACGGCTAACCACCGTCAGATCGCGATGTGGCGCTCGCCGCGGAGGGCGCGGCTGACGGCTATCGCCGAACGATAGAAGTATCGATCGATCGTAAACACGAAGTCGTCAGCTTGTAGGCGAGAAATGCTCAATGATCGGTCCGCCGCATTGAGGCAATCGACGCGCACGGAGTCCAAATCGCCCGCAAGGAGATCGAGCAGCGGTTCCAGCGGCGCCTTGATCAGTGCAAGCAGTTCGTGCGCGTTCGGCGTATAAGCCGTCAGCGGCGCGTCGCTCCGCCACAGAAAGACATCCTGCAGCTCGCGATCGAGGACACCAGTCTCACGTTCACTCACGGCCCTGCGCACGCCAAGTGGCCGCAACTCCTCGGCACTCGGGGTAACGCCGATCTCTTCTTCGATCTCGCGTAACGCCTGATCCAAGCCCTCGCCGGACCGGTAGTGACCGCCGACCGTTACGTCCAACCAGCCAGGCCAGGTATCCTTCTCCAGCGACCGGCGCTGGAGGAGAATGAACGAACCGCCGTCGTCAACGCCGGCGACCCAGACGTGGACGGCCCGATGCCAGTCACCGTCCCGATGCACAAGCGCTCGTGCCTTGACTTCACCGGTCGGCGCGCCGTCGGCGCTGAGCACGTCGAACAGCTCATCTGGGTCCTGCGCCGCGTTCTGCACGGGACCTTTACGTCTCTGCTGGCTCAATTGGTTCGCCTTCCAAGATCGAGAAGATCAACACGTCTTCGTACTGGCCGTCGAGGAATGCCGCCTCGCGGAGCGTGGCCTCGTGGTGGAAGCCGCACCGGCGATAGAGTCGATGGGCGCGCTCGTTTCCCGCCTCGCTGCGCACCCAGACGCGGTGAAGATTCCATTCGCTGAAACACGCATCAAGGACGGTTCGCAGCGCATCCGTGCCGTAGCCATGCCCCCACCGCTTCGGTTCACCGATGAGGATCGAGAGTTCGCAGGATCGCGGGTTTGGTCGGTACTCGGACAGGACGATCAGTCCGGCCGCGTCGCCGTCGATTGTTTCGACGATGAGCGCGACGGGCCGATCGAGACTCGCCTCTTCGTCCAGCCACCCCTCCATCTGCCGTTGAACCAACGCCACGGAGGAAGTCGAGGCCGGGACGCCCCAACCACGCATGACTTCAGGATCGTTGAACCAGGCGTGGATCAGGGAGGCATCCTGGCGCTCAACCGCTCGCAGGTTGACGCGCTCGCCACGGATCATCTATCCGCCGTTCGTCATCCGCGCCGCGACTGTCAAGGCGTTCGACCAGTCGTCGGCCAGGTTGACGATGCGCTCGGAGAAGAGACCGAGGGCAATGTTGGCGACGACCATGGCCGCGATCCCAACATCGAGCAGCCGCGTCGACGCCGCGCGCGGCGTCCGTTCGGGCGAGCTGAAGTACATCACCGCGACCACACGCAGGTAGAAGTAGGCGCTGACGGCCGAAGCGATGACGACGGCAAGCGCTAACCAGAGCTGATCGGCATCGATGGCAGCGAGGATGACGTAGTACTTGGCGTAGAAGCCGAGAAGGGGCGGCACACCCATCAACGAAACCATGAAGATGGTCATCGCCGCCGCCGCCAGCGGCTGCGTGCTGGCGAGTCCGGCGAAGTCGTCGAGCATCATCCCCCGTCCACGGTGTTGGAGCCAGGTGACGACCGCGAAGGCGCCGATATTCATGAAGGTATAGGCGAAGAGGTAATAGAGCATGCTCCAGATGCCGGTGTCGCCTTCGGTGCCGGCAGCGCCGCCGCCCACACTGAAGCCGCCACCCGTCTGGTACGCCGCCAGCCCGACCAGCATATACCCGGTGTGGGCGATCGAGGAATAGGCGAGCATGCGCTTAACGTTGCGCTGGGCAATGGCGACGAGATTGCCGAACGCCATCGTCAGCACCGCCAGCACGGCGATGAGCTCAATCCAGTCTTCCCGCAGCGGCCCGAGCCCTTGCACCATGATCCGGATGATCGCGGCGAATCCCGCGACTTTCGGCACGACCGACATGTAGCCTGTGACCGGCGTCGGCGCCCCGTCGTAGGCATCAGGCGTCCACATGTGGAACGGCACCGCCGCGATCTTGAATCCGAGCCCGACCACGATCAACAGCAGCGCAAGCAGCACCTCGGGCTCGCGCCGCCCCTCACCGGAGACGATCTCTTGCAACTGCAACGCGATGACGTCGAGATCGGTCGAACCGGTCAGTCCGTAGATCCAGGCCATGCCGTAGACGAGGATTGCACTGGCGAAGATGCCGAGCAAGAAATACTTCAGCGCACCTTCCAAGGAGGACGTGCGGCGCTTGGCAAAGGCGGTCAAGATGTAGGTCGCCAGCGACGAGAGTTCGATGCCGACGAATATCATCACCAGGTCGCCGGCCGCGGCCGTCAACGTCGAGCCAAGCACGGCGAAGGCGAGCAGCACGTAGAACTCGCCGAGCGGCATCCGCCCTTCGAGATATTCGACGTAGCTGGCGGAGACCATCACCGAGAGGATCGCCGCCGTGACGATCGCCATCGTCATAAAGAGGGTCAGACCGTCCGACCGGAACATCCCCCGAAAGGTCTGTTCGTCCTCGCCGTGTCGCCAATAGAGCGCCACCAGCGACGCGGCATAGCCGACGAGCGAGACCGCGGTCAACCAAACGTAGTGCTTCTCCTTCGGCAGGAATGCGTCCAGGAAGAGCAGCGCCATCGCCAACGCGAAGAGGATGACGTGCGGCGTCGCGATGCCCCAATCCGGCGTTTCGAGGCTGAGGTTCAGAAAGTCCACGTCCTATCCTCTCACCTCTACGTCAAGAACGGCGCGAGGATGCGCTCGAACGCCGGCTGGACGATCTCAAAGATCGGTTTCGGGTAGACGCCCATGGCGATCGTCAAAATCGCCAGCGGCGCCAGGGTCACCATTTCCTTCCTGGTTAGGTCCGGCCAGGTCGACGGCCCGTGGTCACCGTGGTCCTCTGTCTCATGGGAGCCACCGGAGACCGGCAGCGGGACGGCGTGACCGTGCCCATGATCGCCGGATTGTGCCGCGAGCAGCGCGCGTTCATCGTCGGTCAGCTCACCGTCACCTGGGTCCGGCAGTTCACCCTGCAGGCGGCCGAAGAAGATGCGTTGGAACATCAGCATCATGTACCAGGCGGCGAAGATGACCACGGCGAAGGCAAAGAGGGCCGCCCACGGGTTGTATTCCCACGTCCCCAACGCCACCAGGAACTCGCCCACGAATCCGGAGAGCCCTGGCAGACCGATGCTGGCCAGCATGAAGAGCATGAAGAAGGCCGAATAGACCGGCATCCGCGTGGCGATGCCACCGAAAGCAGAGATGAGCCGCGTGTGCGCCCGTTCGTAGATCACGCCGACGAGCAGGAAGAGGGCGCCGGTGTTGAACCCGTGCGCCAGCATCACCATCATCGCGCCGTTGAAGCCGTTGAGATTGTCGGCCGTGGCCGCCCAGATATTGACGAAGATGCCGAGGGTGACGAAGCCCATGTGGCTGACGGACGAGTAGGCAATCAGCTTTTTCATGTCGGGTTGCACGAGCGCGACGAACGCACCGTAGAGGATGGCGATGATCGAGAGTACGACGATCACTGGCGCCCAGTCCTCGGAGCCCTCGGGGAAGAGCGGCAGGTTGAAGCGGAGCATGCCGTAGCCGCCCATCTTCAGCATGACCGCCGCCAGGATCACCGACGCCGCGGTCGGCGCCTCGACGTGCGCATCGGGCAGCCAGGTATGGAATGGAAACATCGGCACTTTGACGGCGAAGGCGATCATGAACGCGGCAAAGACCGCGCCCTGGAAGACGTTGCTGTACGCCCCGCCGATCTCTTGCCAGCCCTGCTGCAACTCGAGGATGTCGAGCGAGCGAATGCCGGTGTGCTCAAAATATGCTTGGTACGTGGCGACGATGCCGACCAGCATCAGCAATGAGCCAAAGAGGGTGTAGAGGAAGAACTTGACCGCGGCATAGACCCGGTTAGCGCTGCCCCAGACGCCGATGAGCAGCGCCATCGGGATCAGCATCAGCTCCCAGAAGATGTAGAAGATGAAGAGGTCGAGCGCCATGAAGACCCCGAGCATCCCGGTCTCCAGGAGGAGCATGGCGATGTAATACTCGCGAGACCGATTGTTGATCGTATCCCACGACCAGATGACGGACAGGAGCGACAGGAGCGTGGTGAGGACGATCAGGAGGACCGCGATACCGTCGACGCCCATGTGATAACTGACGCCAACGCCGGGCAGCCAATCGAGTTGCTCCTCGAACGGTACCGGTTGACCCGCGGCAAAGGGGTCGTCCGGATCAAACCCGAAGAGCATGATCAGCGATAGGACGAAGCTCGCGGTCGCCGCGATGACCGCAACCATGCGTGCTGTTTCGCGCGTCACCCGCGGAATGAAGAAGATGACGAGCGCCCCCAGCAACGGCGCATAGGCGATAGCGCTGAGTAGCGGAAAACTATCCACGGATGCCCCTCCGGCAGGGGTCAGCGGAGTTGAGAGTCAGGTTTCGGGGGTCGGGGGATCCCTGACCCAGACGGCCTCGATTCCAACTGACGCCATTCTCTATCATCCCTGACCCCTGACTCCTAACTCCCGACCCCTGCTACCGGAGGAGGTCGCTGAAGGCGGCGAGGTAGACGCCGACAATGACGACCATGCCGAGTGCGATGGCCAGCGCGTAGTTGGCGACCAGACCGGTTTGGACGTGGCGCACACGCTGGCTGGCTGCCCCAATCAACCCGGCCACGCCGTTGACCGTGCCGTCGATGATGCCGACGTCGACCACGCGCCAGAGCGTATCCGCCATCACCTTCGCGGGCCGTACGAACCAACGGTCGTATAACTCGTCGAAGTACCACTTGTTGTAGAGGAACGAATAGGTGCTGCCGGTGCGCTCCACGACCTTGACCGGGTCGATCTTCTTGGCGATGTATGTGAGGTAGGCCACGGCAATGCCGGCGAGCGCGACGATCGTCGAGATAATGCCAAACGTGACGGTGGTAGCGGTCGAGACGTGGTGGCCGCCCTCTTCGTCCGCCTCTTCTCCGGCCGCGCCCTCCTCCTGGGACCGCGCGAGCGTTGCTGACTCATCGTCTGACACAACGTAGAGTGACGCCGCCTCGGCCGGCTCTTCATGGGCGGCTTCTCCGGCAAAGACCGGTTCCAGGAAGTGATGGAGCGGGCCGTCTTCCGGCGGGAACCCGACGAAGCCGACGACCGCCGCCGGCACCGCCAGGAGCAACAGCGGAACAGTCATCACCGACGGCGATTCGTGCGGGTGCACGTGCACGGTGTCGTAGCGCGGCGCGGTGAAGAAGGTCAGGAAGA
>JBOGUE010000019.1:0-4278 GCA_050695955.1 Thermomicrobiales bacterium
GAGCAGGTGCCGTAGACTCCATGCGGGGCTCCTTTGCGCGAAGACGGATGCGTCGAACACCTCCATCTTCCCAAAGGAGCCTCTTCTGTGCGAGTCCACTGGCGCATAAGCCCTAGTTTCGTCGTACCGAGTCCAGTGAAAAAGGCGTTGGCCTTTTCGGTTTGGCGACTCATGTCCATGCGGAAGACATCGGCGATCGATACACCGGCCACACGTGCGAGCTCGCGAATACGCCGATCCAGTTCGTCATTTTCCAGAGGCTCGAAGCGGTTGTACAACGGCATGATAACGACGGGAGCGAGGTTGCCTAGCAAGATCGAGAACGGCACCGCCACGCCCGTTAGTATCAACCACCAGTCGTGCGGTCGGCGCCGGATCACCGCATAGCTGGCCACGATCAGCGGCGTCTCCACCGCCAAACTCAGCGCCAGTCCCTTGAGCCGGTCTTCCAGCCATCCGGTCGGCGACTGCTTGGTCAATCCGAATCGCTTCTCGACCAAATAACCGCCGGCGAACGACCGAGGCAGGGAGACCAGCCACGAACCACCGGTCCCAATTGAGGCGTAGATTGCCGTGGCGGCGATAGGGGACTGGCATCGCGCCCGTAGCACCGCACGTAGCCAACTCGACCGGCCGCTCAAAGCGATCCACGCCAGCTCTCCGGCCCCTATCGCCGCACCTCCAAGCATTGTCGCCAGGCGCACTCGTTGATATCGCTTTGCCCTCGCCACATCCAGGCCAGGAGTCTTTTCCGCAAACTGCTGCTCACACTCGCCCCACCAACCGCCGCTCCAGCTCATAGGTCCGTCGGCTCCTCAATGAGGGTCCTGCTCGGCAGCAAACGGCGCAAACCGGACGGCATCCACCAATTCCAGTCGCCCAACAGCCGCATCGTTGCCGGCACGAGAAGTGCTCGCACAATGGTGGCATCGAGCAAAACCGCAAGCGCAATGCCGAAACCCAGCGCTTTGATCAGGATGACGTCGGCGGAAACAAACGACGCCGTCACGACGACGACGATGAGCGCCGCGCTGGTGATGATTCGCCCGCTCCGCTGTAAACCGACCGCAACGCTGTGCTGGTTGTCGCCAGTGCGCTCCCACTCCTCACGTACCCGCGACAGCAAGAAGACTTCATAGTCCATGCTCAGGCCGAAGAGCACACAGAACATGATGACCGGCAGCGACGCTTCGACAAAGCCCAACGCCGTAAAGTCGAGCACCTGCTCAAAGTGCCCATCTTGAAAGATGAAGACGAGCGCTCCATAGGATGCCAGGATGGAGAGCGTGTTCATCAGGATCGCCTTGATCGGCAGAACCACTGACCGAAACAGCACAAGCAAGATGAGATAGGTTGCGCCGACGATCAGGGCGACGGCGACTGGAAATTCGCCGTACATCACGTCGACCACATCCACGATCTCGGCCGTGCTTCCGTCAACCAGTAGGTCGAGGTCGCCATTTGTCTGGTACGACCGTATGTTATCTAGCAGATCCTTGTTCTCCGGAGCATTAGGAAAATCCCGCGTGTAGGCCAAGACCATCGCGGTTTGTTCACTTGCAAGCTGCCGCGCCCCGGTCTCGACCCCCAAATCCTCCAGCCCTTGCTGCACGCCGAAGAGCGCAATGGACTGTCCGCGGCTTACGGGCGGCTCGAACGTGACGGCACTCTGGACACGGACAACACGCGGGTCGCTCCTCAACCACTCGGCCAAGTCATAAAGCGCGCCAATGTTGTCTAACTCGGAAAACGAGCTCGGTGCGCGAACGGCGATGACGAACGGAGAGATCTCGCCCGCGCCGTATTCCTCCGTTAGTATGTCGAAACCCTGTCGCGATGGGAGGTCGCTCGGAAGAATGGTGGCATCCGGTGACGAGACACTGACGTTCAGAAAGGGTGTGCCGAGGACGAGCAATAGGACGAGCGTCGGGATCAACACAAGAACCGGATGGGCCATCACGCGGCGAGCGAGGCGTGCCCAGAACCCGCGCTCGCTTGCCTCATCGCCGATTGGCTGGCGAATGACGCGCAGACGGTCGATGCGCGTCCCAATGATGCTCAGCACCGCCGGTAGGAGCGTCAGCGCCGCCAGTACCGAAAAGAGCACAACGACCGACCCCGCGATACCAACCGACCGCAAGAACATGAACGAAAAAAGGGTAAGTCCGAGGAGTCCAATCAACACCGTCATGCCGGAGAAGAAGATCGCCCGGCCAGCGGTGCCGATCGTCGCTTCCACCGTCGTCGCTACGTCGCCGTCGCGCTTCGCCAACTCTTCCCGGTAGCGGCTGGTGATGAAGAGCGAATAGTCAACGGCGAGTCCCAAGCCCAACATCGTCGCCAGATTCAAGACGAAGATCGAAAGATCGGTGGCGTGCGCGATCCCGTACAGCGACAGGAGGACAGCGGCCACTCCGAGCCCGCCGACAGTCAGTGGCACCGCGGCGGCAACCATCGAGCCGAAGACGAGCAACAACGCAAGCGCCGCGAATGGAAATGCGATCAGCTCCGCCCGCCGTAGATCGCGTTGGCTGACGGTTTCGATGTCGGCGTAAAAGGCTGGACCTCCGGCGACGAGAACCTTCAAGTCTGGGGTGTCCCGCAAGACGTCCTTGAAAGCCGGCACGTCCCGTTGCGCTTCTTCCGGCGGCAGGTCTACCCCGACGATGGCGTATGCCGTCGATCCATCGTCAGAGATGAGTTGCGCTTGCGCGGACGGCAGAATCACGTTCGTCACGCCGGGCGCTGACTCCACGTCCCGCAGTGAGTCTTCAACCTGATCGAGGAAGGCCGGATCGGTCGCCTGCAGCGTGTCCGACTGATAGATGACGACCAGGCTCGATGAGCTGAGACCGAGTTCCTGCTCCAGGACCCACCGTGCCTGCGCGGCTTCAGTGTCGTCAGACGAGAAGCCGCCGACCTTCATCGGCTCGTCAACGCGCGACAGGACCGGTAGCGCCCCAATGAGCACGAGGAGCCAGACCACGACCACGGGCCAGCGCCATCGGTAAGAGAACCGCCCAAGCCAATAGAACACGTCAACCTACGTCCGTCTCGATGGATCAATCATCCACAACTTCGCCGACACGAAGATAGGCACCTCCGGGCTCTCGCTCCATCGAACGACGCGCCATGACCGCATCGACGTTCAATGGGCCGTAGATGTGTGGAAACATACACTCTGGGTCTTCGTACTTGACTACTGCCTCGATCCGGCGTACGTCGATGACCAACACGATCTGCTCGCGCGCATCGCCTGAGTAGAAGTCATTCGCCACCCGCGGCAAGTTCCCTTCGACATCGGTGCAGTGGATGTAGCCGTCGGCCTCGTAAGCTTCCGGTTGATAATGCGGACCGGCGGCTTGGGCGTTCCAAACCTCGCGCGGCGTCATATGAAACGTCACGCCATCAAGCGCCGATTCGCTGGTCACAACCGAACTCCTTCACTTTCGTCAGGCGCCACGCCGTGGCCGTCGTCGACCGGCCGCTGCTGCACAGTGACCGCGCCACGTTTGACGCCCATTCAACCTGCCCCCTATTATCGCCGCAACGGGGCGCACGGTGACGCGCCGCGGCGGCGCATTGTGCCCCAGCAAAGGATTGATCGTCTTGCAGACCCGGGAAGAGATCCGGCTGACCACGCTCGCCGGCTGCGCCGGCTGAGCGGCCAAGATGGGGCCGGAGGCCTTGGCGCAGGTACTGCGCCCGCTCACGAAACACACCCACCCTGCGCTCCTCGTCGGACTCCAGACGAGCGACGACGCGGCTGTGTTTCGCCTGGCCGACGATCTGGCGATCATTCAAACGCTCGACTTCTTTCCGCCGGTCGTAGACGATCCATTTACGTATGGCGCGATTTCGGCTGCAAATAGCATGAGCGATATCTTTGCGATGGGCGGCGAGGTCCTTTTCGCGCTCAACATTGCGGCGTTCCCGGAAGACTTGCCGGTCGGTATCTTGACCGCCATTTTCGAGGGTGGCGCGTCAAAGGTGCTCGAAGCCGGCGGCGTGATTGCCGGCGGTCACACCGTGACCGACGACGAACCAAAGTATGGACTGTCCGTCACTGGCCGGCTCCATCCGGATCGCATCCTTACCAAGGCAGCCGCCCGCCCAGGCGATCGCCTCTATCTCACCAAGCCGATCGGCACCGGCGTCGTGACCACCGCCCACAAGAACGGCGCGGTGAGCGAGGCCGATCTCGAAGCCGCCGTCGCCTCGATGTTGAAGCTCAACCGCGACGCGTCGCGCTTGGCACGCGACGGCACCGCCACTGCC
>JBOGUE010000020.1:0-5618 GCA_050695955.1 Thermomicrobiales bacterium
TGACGGGGCTGTGCAATCGCGCCCTAGTCGCATCAGTCCGCTGCCATACCGGGATACTTGGCTGCTTGCCGACGCTGTGCGATCTTCTCCCGATCTGTCGTCACTCAGAGCATGGATGTTGTTGTCGACCTACACGTTCCTCGTCGACAATGACTCAGTACGGCTGGTCTGCGACAAGGAATGGCGCGTGGCGATCCCTGATTACCAAAGTGTGATGCTGCCTTTGCTTCGCGTTCTGGCAGACGGGCAGGAGCATCTTCGTGACCAGTATCTCCAGGAACTGGCCGAGCATTTTGGATTGACCACGGAGGAGCAGGACGCTCGACACCCGAGCGGCACCCTCAAGTTCAACGATCGTGTCGGGTGGGCGACAACGTACCTGAAGCATGCATGTCTGCTTGAAAGGACCGGTCGAAAGAAGATCCGCATAACCGAACGGGGCAGCACACTCTTATCAACCAATCCAACGCACATTGACAAGAGTCTCCTATTCCAGTTCCCAGAATTCGTACAGTGGTATCGATCAGCAGGAACCGGCACGGCAGCTCCCACGACAGAGCAGATACTTGACGAAGGAGTTCCACAATCCGGCACCGCGGAAGCGCCCGATTCCCATCATCAAACCACAGCACCGACGCCGATTGAGACGGCGACGCCAATGGAAGCGCTTGAGTCCAGCTACCAAACGCTGCGACGCGCATTGGCCGAAGACCTTTTGGATCGAATCAAACAGGCTCCTCCCGTCTTCTTCGAGCATCTTGTTGTCGATCTCCTCGTTGCTATGGGCTACGGTGGTTCCCGCCAGGACGCGGGTCAGGCCGTCGGGGGTAGTGGCGACGGCGGCATCGACGGCATCATCAAGGAGGACAGGCTGGGACTTGATTTCGTCTATGTCCAAGCGAAGCGGTGGGACAACCCGGTCGGTCGGCCAACCGTTCAGGCGTTCGCGGGCAGCCTCGAAGGGCAGCGCGCACGCAAGGGCGTCCTCATCACCACGTCGTCGTTCACGGGAGAGGCAAAGGAATACGTTACACGCATCGAAAAGCGGATCGTTCTCGTCGACGGCGAGCAACTCGCGCAGCATATGATCGACTTCGGCGTCGGGGTTGCAGACGTGGCGACCTACCACGTCAAACGGGTCGATACGGATTACTTCGGAGACGAATAATCACAAACGCTGGGCCTATTTCGGTAGGCCCGTTAGGCGGTTGTCAGCGGCGTCTCCAAGCAGTGCGACCTCGAACAAGCGCAGACCGCACCGCCACAGTTAAAATGCTTGCCATCTTGCCGCCTCAACCGTCCTAATCCGCCGCCATGCCGGGGAGTGGGTAGTTGTGTGCCGCGCGGCCTTCTCCGGCGTCGAAGTCGTGGGACGATTTGAAGCGTTCGTAGTCGCCGGTGGCGTGGGGGGCGCTACGGCGGCGGATGTCGGTGCGCTCCTCGGCGGTCAGCGGTTGGAAGTCGCGGGCGATGGCGAGGTTTTGCTCCAGGATGGCCAGGGAGTCCATGCCGGAGACGACGGTGGCGACGGGCAGGCTCATCGCGTAGCGCATCGCCTCGGCCGGGGTGATCTGAGCGCCGCTCTTGAAGAACCCGCCGCCGGCGAAACTTTTCATCCCGATGACGGCGATGCCCTGCTCCTGGAGGATGGGCAGGATTTCCTGCTCGAAACTTCGAAAGTGGGCGTCGAAGACGTTGAGCGGCAGTTGCACTGAGTCCCACGGGAAGCCTTGGGAAAGCATTCGCTTGTGGATGTCCGGGTGTTTGTGGCCGGTGAAGCCGATGTAGCGGACTTTTCCTTGCTCCTTCGCCTTGATGAGTGCCTCCGCCGAACCGCCGGGGGCGAAGATCCAGTCCGGATCGTCCTCCCATACAACCTCGTGCAGTTGCCACAGATCGAGGTGGTCCGTTTGCAGCCGCTTGAGGCTCTGCTCCAGTTTCCACATCGAGTGGTGGGCCTTGCGGTCGTGGGCGCAATCCTTGGTCATCAGGAAGGCCCTCTGGCGATAGCCGTCCTGGGCCAGCGCTTTACCCATCCGCCGCTCGGACTCGCCGTCGTTGTACTCCCAGGCGTTGTCGAGGAAGTTCGCCCCGGCGTCTATCGCCTGCTGGATGATGCGGATCCCCTCCGCCTCTTCCGGCTTGCTGCCGATGTGCGCCCCGCCGACGGCGAGGAGCGACACCTGCTCGCCGGTCGTGCCGAATGGTCGCCGGGGAATGTTACCGGAACTGCCTGCGCTCACGCCCAAACCCCCTCTGCTGAATCACGTTGCAATTGGAACAGCCCGAGTGCGAGATTCATGCCATCGCCCGACACCCGCTGTTCGACTTTTACCGGCAAGTCCGCCAGGCGGATGTGCCGAAAGGAGACATCCTCGCCTCGGCGCACCGCGGCCAGACCGATCTCGATCTTCATCTCGGCCAGCGTGAGGTCATCAGCCGCAACCAAGACCAGATTGACGCCGTCCGGTATGTCGTCAAGCAACGACGGGTCGTTGATGATCGCCAACCCAAAGCGTCGAGCTAATTCCAGGCTCCGATCGGCCTGTTCTCGCATTGTCGCAGAAGTGGATCGCGCGGTCATGGCCCACTCCGATCGCCGTCTCCGTCGAGTTGGCCCATTTGCCCCATGCCTTCATCTCCGCGCGGCCCGGTTGCCTTCGTCGCCCAAGTAGGGTAGGAATAGGTCGTGCATGCGAAAGGGGGGAAGTCGCATGACGGCCATCCGTCAATCTCACGTGTCTTCGCGACGTGTCGTCGCCTTCGTGCTATTGCTGGCGCTGCTCGTCTCGCCGAGCGCGATCGTGCTCACCGCGGCGCAGGAGCCACCGGAGAGCGATCTCACCGCGGCCGTGCAACAGACCGCCGCCGCGGCAACCGGGACGGCGGACGCGGCGGCGATCGTCGTCTCGGTGATCGCGGAGTCCGGCGATTGGGCGTTCGGCACGGCGGGGGCGCCGGCCGCGTCGGAACACGACGCGCCGGACGGGCTCCTTTTCCTCGCCACCCGCACGGGCGGCGGCTGGGACGTCGCCATCCGCTACACGCCCGCATTCGACGCGCTGTTGGCCCAAGCGCCGGACGATCTGCTGCCGGCCGACATCCGCGCCTCGCTGGAGGGATTCCAGGCGGCTGGGGATGGCTCGGCGCAGCTCAGCCTGCCCTGGGACCCGGGCCTGACCTGGCGCTTCGGCGGACCGCACCCGAACGGAGGCAGCAGCGTCTGGTCGTCGCTCGACTTCTATCCGGCGAGTGGCAGCGGGCACGTGCGCGCGGCGCGCGGCGGCATCGCTTACCGGCCCTGTGCCAACTTGGTGCGGATCGACCACGGCGGCGGGTTAGAGACGAACTACTACCATCTCACCAGCATCTCAGTCGGCAACGGGCAGTCGGTCAGCCGCGGCACCTATCTCGGATATACCTCGGCGGGGGTCGGCTGCGGCGGGTACGCCTCCGGGCCGCACGTCCATCTTTGGATCGAACAGAACGGGCAGCAGGTCGCCATCGCCGGCAAGGACATCGGCGGCTGGACGGTCGAGAACGGTGACGCTCCCTACGACGGCTGCATGGTCAAGGACGGCGTGCGCAAGTGCATCGACCGCGGCCGGGGCTTCTACGACGACGACATCTACAACAACGGCGAGTTCGGCAGCGGACCCGGGAACCCGAGCGCCTCGATCAGCCCGACACGGGGCACGGTCAACACCTGGGTCAACTATTCGATCAACGGTTTCCCCGGCAACGCGACGGTGCTCATCGAGTGGCGACGGACCTCGGGGAGCCATATCGACGTGGGGACGGTCCGCACCAGCGGCGGCGGCTCCGCGAGCGGCCGCGTCCGCGTGCCCGCGACCCCCGGCGGCAACGACCAACGCATCCGCTTCTCGGCCGGCAGCGCCCGGGCCTATGCCTATTACGACATCGCGCCCCGGATCAAGGCGATTCCCGGCTCCGCGAGTCGCGGCGAGACGATTGAGATCTCGCTGCGCGGCTTCGGCAAGAAGGAGACGGTGCGCATCCGCTGGGAACGCGGCAACGGTTGGGTCGAGCTGACCCGCGTCGTCACCTCGAACACCGGCAGCGCCAACCTCTCGGTCCGGGTGCCGAGTTGGGCGCCGGACGGGATCAACCCGATCCGCGGCGACGGCACCAGCTTCCGGGCGCAGACGAACGCGTTCCGGGTCAGCGGCGGCTTCTCCGCGTCCGAGGCCTCGCCGGCGGCGAGTCCGATTGCCAGCGCGCCGGTGGAGATGACGCCGACGGTCGAGCCAACGCCGACGACGGAGGCCAGCCCGACGCCAGAAGCAACCACGACGCCCGAACCATCGCCCACCGTCGAGCCGACCTTACCACCCGAGGCAAGCCCATCAGCGGAGGTCACCCCTAATGCCTAACGCCTAACGCCTACGGGTCAGCAATCATCGCGCTGAAACAGGGCACGGATGTGGTTGATCTCGCCGGAGTGGTAGAGGTCGTGCTGGATCATCACGGAGAGGGTCCACCACGTCTCCCGCGGCACGCCCCAGTAGGTCGGTCTGGGTCGAGCGAGCTCGGCGTCGTCGAGACTGGCGAGGCCGCGGCGTAGGCGTTCGTGCCCCTCACGCAGCCAGGCGATGGCCGAGTCGGCGTCAGCAAGGGCCTCATTGCCCACGACCAGGGAATGCTCCCAGCGGAGCGATGCGTCACCGAACGTGTGATTCTCGCACATGAACTTGCAGGCGCCGACGTGCTGCGCGAGGTCGGCGATCGACCGCACTCCGCCGGGCGGCACCCAGCGCCACGACTCGGCCGGGGCGGAGCGGAGGTTGCGCAGCAGGGAATGCCAATCCTTCCCCTTTCCCTCGAACGCCTCATCCATGAGGCAGCGTAGTTGGTCGACGGCCACCGTGGCCATGGGCATCCCCTCCCTCATGAGCAGCCGGCCGCAATCGGCGATCGTGGCCAGCATGTCAGCTTCCCAGGCCCATCATAGGGTACCGTATCTGCCAGCGTGTTGCGCGTGCGGAATCGGGGGGATGCGCGCCACCTACCTATGACGAGGCGCCGCGTGCGGAAGAAATCGTGGGGACCGGGACGTCGCTTGCCGCCGGGGATGGAGCGAGGCGCGAACCCAGCGCGATCAGCGCCGCGGCAACCCAGCGGCGGACGCCCGTCTTGCCCGCTGTCCGGCCGGTTGTCTCGCTGAAAAGAGCTTGCCGGCGATATCGCCGCTCAAGCTCCTGCGACGCCAAATCGGCCATCTGCTCCATCAGCAACGGGGTCATCATCGCCTCCTCGCGCGAATGGTCGTCACCCTCGTTTTCGACCACCTCCACCATAGCACCTAAAGCGGACATGATCGGCCCTAATATCGATGGAATCAGAACATTTGTCTGGGGCCAGGGAGGCGAAGGATCATCGTGATGTGGCCGACCGTCCTGTGGGATGCAGGCGCCGTTTGGCATGTCGAACAACCGCCAAGTCCGGTGGGGTGTCGCGATGCTACGGCCGCACGGGCGACGGAGGTAGCGCCGCCGGCGGCGGGGTAGATAAATGGGCCGGGCCAGGCTCCTGGAAAATTAAATCAGCGAGACGTGTAGCCGCTGACCTGGCGGCCTCCTTTCAGAACGGTCTGAGGC
>JBOGUE010000021.1:0-8806 GCA_050695955.1 Thermomicrobiales bacterium
GTTGTGGTGAAAGATAGGAAAATGGTGGGTTGACGGGGTGGGTGGGAGGGGGCGCTGGTATGATCCCGGCGTTGGTGCGGCGGGTGTCAGCGAAGGGGAGGCGGGGTGTTTCAGGATCTGCGGGTGATCGACTTCCACGCCCATTTTCCGATTCGGGGGGATGTGACGCAGGGGGGAGTGCAGGCGCGGGAACCGCGGCCGGGGACGACTGACGCCAGCGCGGAGCGGGCGGCGTTCCGGGCGGCGCAGGTGGCGCGGACGCAGGCGCAGTGGCGGATGGCGTTCGACTTCCCGACGCCGGAGACGGAGGCGCGGAGTACGGAGGAGCAGGCGGACCGGTGGGCGGCGGAGGTCGAGCGGTACGGATTAGAGCGCGTGGTCTTCGTGACCGGGCGGGACAACGACGAGCTGGCGCGGGCGGTGGCGATGCATCCGGATCGGTTCGTGGGGATGGCGCACCACGACATCACCCGGCCGGATGCCGCCGAGGAGCTGGAACGGGCGGTGACCCAATTGGGCTTGAAGGCGTACAAGCTGCTGGCGCCGCGGATTCCAGTGCTGATCAACGACCGGGCCCTGTATCCGGTGTGGGAGGTGTGCGAGCGGTTGGGGATGCCGGTGTTGATCCACTTCGGGATGCTAGGGGCGGCGGGGGGCGTGTCGTACCACCCGAATATCAGCCCGGTGGTGCTGGAGCCGGTGGCGCGGGACTTTCCGACGGTCGACTTCGTGATCCCGCACTTCGGGATCCAGCACGTGACCGATCTGCTCTTCTTGTGCTGGTCGTGCCCGAACGTGCATGTGGACACGTCGGGATCGAACCAGTGGGTGCGGTGGATGCCGTACAAGCTGACGTTGGAGGATCTGTTTCAGCGGTTCTTCGAGACGGTCGGACCGGAGCGGATCATTTTCGGCAGCGATTCGAGCTGGTTTCCGCGGGGGTTCGCGCTGCGGTATTTGCAGGATCAGTTGCGGATTTGCCGGTTTATGAATATGACGCACGAGCAGTTGCAGCTGATTTTTGGGGGGAATGCGGCGCGGATATTGGGCCTGACGCTGTAGATGGCGGACGAAGCGGATTCGCCGGCGCCACCGGGCGGGGATGGGGACGGGGACGGCTATCTCCCCGTTTCGCTGGCGTGCGCGACGTTTTTGGTGTTGGGAGTGGCGAGTGCCGCCTTTGGGGTGCTACTGCCGGAGGTGCGCGACGGCTACGGGGTGAGCAACACGGCGGTCGGGCTCTTTTTTCTGGCGTCGACGGCGGGGTATCTGATTTCGGCGCTGGCGAGCGGGACGCTGGTGGTGCGGCTGGGGCAGCGGGGGTTGCTGCTGCTTGGCGTCGGGTTGTTTGGAGGCGGGTACGCGCTGTTCGGAGTGGAGCCGGTGTTCGCGGGGGCGGTGCTGGCGCGATTCGTGGCGAGCCTGGGCGTGGGCGGGTTGGAGGCGGGGATCAACATCGGGCTGGCGGCGCGGCCGAACAGCAGCCCGGTGATGAACACGGCGCACGCTTTCTGGGGCGTCGGCGCGTTGTTCGGGCCGGTGGTGGCGTCGACGCTGGTTGGCGCGGGGTGGGCGTGGTCGGCTGTGTTCTTGATCTTCGCGGTGTTGAGTCTGCCGCTGCTGGTGGCGTTTGGCCGGCGGCAGGGGCGGGCGCCGGGGTCGCCGGTCGCGGTCGCGTCGCTGCCGCTGATGGAGCGGCTGCCGGCGGCGGGGGACGTGCGGGCGGTTGTGCGGCTGGCGGGTTTGTTTCTGGTGATCTACGTCGCGGTCGAGGCGAGTTTGGGGAACTGGGGCTACAGCCTATTGACGGATGAGTATGGGTTGTCGGGGCGGTTCGCGGGGTGGGCGATCAGCTCGTATTGGTTGGGGTTGACGGTGGCGCGGTTGACGCTGTCGCGGGTCGCGGCGGCGCGCGGAGTGAGTGACCGGACGCTGCTGCGGGGATGTATTGCGGGGGTCGCGGTCGGGTTGGCGCTGATCGGGGTGGGGGCACACGTGGCGGTGGCGACGGTGGGGTTCGTGGTGGCCGGGTTCGCGTTGGGGCCACTCTATTCGACGGGGTTAGTGGCGTTGGCGGGGAGGCTGCCGGCGGCGCGGTTGCCGGCGGCGATTGGGATGGTGACGAGCCTGAGCATTCTGGGGGCGGCGGTGGGGCCGTGGTTTGCGGGGATCTTGGCCGACTATCTGACGTTGTGGTCGCTGGCGCCGTACAACCTGCTGCTGACGGTGGTGTTGTGGGTATTGTGGCGGGGGTTGGCGCCGGCCGAGGAGTGGAAGGCAGAACGGTGACTGAGGAGCGGCAGGCGGCAGGCGGCAGGCGGCGAGGGCGGCCGGGCGGCCGGGCGGTGAGGGATTCGAACGACGAGAGAGACCGGGGATACATGCCCGGTCTACGCACGACGAAGTCCCGCCGGGACTGTGGGGAGCAGGAGGTTTTCCACGGTGCTGGAGGGGCTTACCGCGTGCGTGCCGGCGCCAGGCGTTGAGGCGGCGGAACCGCCCTCGCCGTCCTATCCGTCCTTGCCGCCCTGGCCATGCTTATTCTGGGCCGCGTTCGAGGTGGTAAGGGACGCTGGTGACGACGGTGCCGGGGCGGAAGAGGAGGGCGGCTTTGATGCGCAGGGCGGTTTGGTTGTGGAGGACGTGTTCCCACCAGTGGCGGGCGAGGTATTCCGGGAGAACGACGGTGAGGGTGTCGTCCGGGCGTTGCTTGTCGATCTCGTCGATGTAGGCGAGGAGGGGGCCGACGAGGGCGCGGTAGGGTGACTCGATGATGACGAGGGGGATGTCGGTGCCGAGCGCCTGCCAGTTGACCCGCATGCGGTCGATCTCGGATTCGTCGTCGGAGATGTGGACGGCGGTGACGTTGTCGGAGATCGAACGGGCATAGGCGAGGGTCTGGCGGGCAATGCGGTTGACCGCGGCGATTGGGACGATGACGGTGTGGTTGATCTCGCTCGGGTCGAGGGGGGTCTGGGCGGCCAGCTCGGATGAAGCACGATTGTAGTGGTGGTGGATGGCGCGGAAGGCGAGGATGAGGATCGGGATCAGCGCGACCACGATCCAGGCGCCGCGGGTGAAGTTGCTGATGCCGAAGACGACGGCGACGCCGCCGGTGGCGATGGCGCCGGCCAGGTTGATGGCGAAGCCGCGCTGCCAGCCTTCCTCTCGCAAACGCCACCAGCGCATGACCATACCGGCTTCGGAGAGGGTGAAGGCGGTGAAGACGCCAAAGGCATAGAGCGGGATCAGGCGCTCGGTTTCGCCGCCGAAGATGGCGAGCAGGACGACGGAGAAGACGCCGAGGGTGACGATGCCGGTGGAGTAGGCGAGGCGGTCGCCACGGAAGGTGAACTGGCGGGGCATGTAGCGGTCGCGCGCCAGGAAGTAGGAGAGGCGGGGAAAGTCGGAGAAGGCGGTGTTGGCAGCGAGGATGAGGATCGCCAGGGTGGCGAACTGAATGTAGTAGTAGCCGACGTTTTCGCCGTCGAAGACGGCGCGGGCGATCTGGGAGACGACGGTTTCGTAGCCGGACTCCTCGGCCGACATGGGGAAGGCGCCGTACTGGTGAGCGAGGAAGGTAATGCTGGCGAAGGTGATGGCCAGGATGGTGATCATCCAGGTGAGGGTGGCGCGGGCGTTTTTCCACTCGGGCGGCTTGAAGGCGAGGACGCCGTCGGAGATGGCTTCGACGCCGGTGAGGGCGGCGCAACCGGCGCTGAAGGCGCGCAGGATGATGAAGACGGTGACGGCGCTGGTGCCGGCGAGGGCCGTCGCCTCGGCGGGCGGGTCCTGGACCGGGAAGCCGTCGAGAGCGTTGCGCACGATGCCGATGCCGATCAAGGCGAAGACGCCGACCAGGAAGAGGTAGGTTGGGACGGCGAAGATGCTGCCAGATTCCCGGATGCCGCGCAGGTTCAGGACGGTGACCAGAATGATGAAGGCAATGCCGAGTGTGACGCGGTGGCCTTGGAGCTCGGGGATGGCCGAGATGAGGGCGGCGACGCCGGCGGCGATGCTCACTGCCACCGTCAGGATGTAGCCGAAGAGGAGGGCGGCGCCGGCCGTGAGTGCGGGCAACTCGCCGAGGTTGTCTTTGGCGACGATGTAGCTGCCGCCGCCATGGGGGTATGCCTTGATCGTTTGGCGGTAGGAGACGCCGACGATGATGAGGAGGACGACGATGCCGGCGCCGATGGGGAGGCTGTGGCTGAGGGCGACGATGCCGGCGAGGAGCAGGATGCGCAGGATCTCCTCGGTGGCGTAGGCGACGGAGGAGAGGGCGTCGGAGGAGAGGACAGCGAGGGCCTTGACCTTGGTCAGGCGCTCGTGGGCGGCGGCGGCCGTGGTGAGCGGCGCGCCGATCAGGACGCGTTTGACTTTGCCGAAGGTGCGGCCGACGGCGCCACGGGCCTCGAGCGCTTCCTCGGTGGCGACGAGGTGGCCGGGGCCGGTGCGCTGGAAATCCTCGCTTTGCTGGCGGACGACGCGGACGTAGCGGTCGCCGGGGTGGGTGCCGCGCAGTTCCTGGCGACCGATGAGGTCGGGTTGGACTTTGGGGCCGCCCTTGCGGGGTGGGCGGACGACGCGGGTCTGGTGATTGCCGGGAGATTTGGTGGCGTCCCCGCGGTTGGTGGGACGTGCGGCGTTCAACCAGCCGAGGCCGAGTGACGGATCGAGGCGAGACTGGTTGGTGTCGCTGGCAGCGGGGGGTGGCGTGGGCGCGCCTTCGAGACGGAAGGCACTGGGCCTGGGTTTGAGTGGCTTGCGATCGGCGTCTTTGGCGGGAGACGATTTGTTTGGCGTAGGCGGCTTTGCCGGCTGAGCGACCGGAGCAGTGCCGGGTCGCCTTGGCGGTTTGATGCGGACACGTGAGCGGGGGGTGTCTTCGTCGCCGCTCGATACGGCGGCGGTATCGCGATTGCGACGCGGGGAGCGCTCCTGATCGGGTTGATCGGGGCGATCGCGATCAGGACCTGGCATGAATTGTCTCCTCGCCCTTC
The DNA here is from genome assembly GCA_050695955.1 of Thermomicrobiales bacterium. GTDB lineage: Bacteria > Chloroflexota > Chloroflexia > Thermomicrobiales > UBA6265 > JBOGUF01. The sequence goes on from JBOGUE010000021.1 coordinate 5,004, forward strand.
TCCCTGGCTCGTCCCGGACGACTGTCTCGTTCAGTTTTGCCAGAACACCCTGGCGTCGTGGACAAGCGAAGCCGGTGAATGATACGCCGGGTGTCAAGCGGGTGCGGTTCAGGGTTCGCGATTCGGGGTCAGCGGCCTTCGACCCAGATTGGTGAACTCCAGGCCCACTGCCCGTTTTGCTGGCGGACGCGGAGAGCATACCAATCCCGGCCGGGGCCGTCTGGCTGGTGGCGGAAGGTGGCTTCGCGGGTGTATTCGACATGGGCCGCGGCGCGGTGGAAGCGGTAGGCGGGGGAGAGGAAGCCGCCGAGATAGCCGGCGCGCGCCCCCTCTGTCAGGTCAGCGAGGGTCAGCGCGACGGGCTGGTCGTTGATGCGGCCGCTGAGCCGGGTTTCGGAGCCGCCCTGGATCTCAAGGCAGATGCCCTGGGTGGCGGGCGTGACGGTGGTTGGGTTTTGCCAGGTGCGGGTTGTGAGCTCAACCTGGTGTGCGTCCGGCCGGGCCCAGGAGCTGAAGACGAAGCGGTCGTCGAGTTCGGCTTGGGGAGCGACGACGTCGCGCCCGCGCAGGCGCGGCTCGACGGTGAGGAGCGTGCCGTTCGCGACGGTCAGCTCGACGCGCCAATCGACGTCTGCCCGCTGTTCTCCCCAACCAAGCTCGAGGAAGACCTTGACCGGTTGGTCGGGATCGGGGGCGGCGGACTCGTGGGCGCTCCAGCGATGGAGCGGACGGTTATTGAAGAGTAACTCGACATAATCGATAACACTGCCGCCGATAACCGAGACGTCGATCTGGCGCTCGTCCGTTGGCGGCAGGACCGAGCCCATGGGGTGGCCGTTGAGCGAGAAGGCGAGGGCGATCCTGTCGCCGGTCAGGGCATAGGTGCGGCGGGCGGCGATGGCTTCCCAGATCCCGGCGCGGGTCAACTCGCGTGCCCAAACGCCGAGTCGACCGTGGCCGTAGCTGCCGGGATGGGCGCTGTGGTGATCGGTCGAGCCGATGAGGCCGAAGGTATGGCCCAGGCGCAGGCCATGATGGATCGTGCTCCGGCCGTCTCGGGGCCCCATGGTGTGGAGGTAGGGATAGGGGGCGTCGTCGCTCTCGGCGCAGCCGTGCATCGAATACATCTCGACGACTGGTGAGAACTCCGGGGTGAACTCCTGCCAGCGGATGCCGCGATAGCCGCTCGTGTAACCGATGTGATGGGGAATGAGGAAGGTCGATAGGCCCTGGGCGGCGAGGAGGCGCAGGCGGGCGCGCATCGACTCGATGTCCGGGGCCGGGAAGATTTCGCCGTGGTCGCCTTTGAAGTAGACGTTATGGTCGCCGGAGTGCATGGAGTGCCACTCGAAGCTCTGGAAGGTGACGAAGCGCCCGTTTTCGTTGACGGCGTTCGTCATCTCGCGATAGTGGGGCCAGTTCTCGGCGGCGCGGCGAAAGCCCTGGCGGTGGTAGTCGCTGACCGCGGCCAGGCGGCTGTCGTCCTCCGGCATGTCGGGCCACAAGGCGTGGACGGTGACGCTGGCGAAGTCGAGCTGAGATTGCGCGTTGTGGTAGGCGTCCTCGAGTGAGCCGTGGCCGTAGCTGACGGCGCAATGGCTGTGGAGGTCACCGACGTAGGGATGGAGGTGCTGATATCCAGGAAGGATCAAGTGAAGCTCCGGTCATTGGGTAGTGACTGGGATGCGCCGGTGCGGGCGGCGCGGTACGCGGCCAGGATCATGGCGAGCGAGCGGCGGCCGTCCTCCAGGCCGACCGCGGGTTGCCGACCCGTGCACACACAATCGATGAAATGACGCGGTCCTTGCTGGTGAACGTCGCCGGTGATGAAGCGGGGGATGGTTGGCGAGCCATCCCAGACGCCGCGGACGCCGCCGTGGCGAAAGAGCCGCACGTATGGCGGCGTGGCGAAATCTCGTGAGGCGAGATCGACTCCGCCGAGGAGGGCGCTGCCGGCGGAGCCGTAGACCTCGATTGAGTGCTCAGCGGCGACGAACGACCAGGACGTGGCGACTTCGGCTATCGTGCCGCCGGCGAAGGTGAAGGTGGCGGCGGCGGTGTCTTCGACCGGGAGCTGGAGGAGACGGTGCGAGATGGCGGCGCGCACGTCCACCGGCTCGCCGAGGAGCCAGCGGAGGAAGTCGGCGGCGTGGATGCCCTCGTCGATGAGCGTCCCGCCGCCGCTGAGTGCGGGGTCGACGAACCACTGGCTCGCAAATGATGGGTCAAGGCCGTGGAAATGGCCATGCCGGACGCGGACCAGGCCGATCTCGCCGAGTTGTCCCTGGTGGACAAGCGTGACGAGCTCGTCGTTGACCGGGTCGAAGCGCTTCGGAAAGTTCTGCATGAAGAGGACGCCGGCGGCGCGGACCGCCCGCTCGATCCGGTCGCAGCCGGCGAGGGATGTGGCCATCGGTTTCTCGAGCAGGATGTGGACCCCGGCCGCGGCGGCGGCTTCGACGAGCGTGGCATGGTGGGCGGTGGCAGAGGTGATGCCGACCGCGTCGCACTGGCGCAGCAGCGTGGCAAGGTCCGAGTGGAAGGGGGCGCCGAACCGGTTCGCGGCGTCCTGGCCGCGGAGCGGGTCATCGTCCCAGATGCCGGCCAGGGTCGCGTCAGTTGACTGGTTGATGGCGTCGGCCCAGAAGTTTGCGTGGTAGTGGGCGAAGCTGAGGATACCGAATCGAACGGAGTTGCTCATAGCCGGTCGACCTGCTCCCAGTCACCGGCCGCGGCCGAGCGGTAGATCGCCTCGGCGACGAGGAGCGCTGCCAATCCGTCGTGGGCGGACGAGTCGAGCGGAGCCTCGCCGCGGACCATCGCCAGGAAATGCCGGTGCTGCCGTTCGCCGGCGGCCTCCGGCGGCAGATCAGGCGCCAGCCACTCGTCGCGCCCGTGCGAGAGCGCGAGACGACCACGCTCGGTGCGCAGCCAAGCGGCGCCGCGGTCGCCGTAGATTTCCATGCGGAAGCGGTCGGTGCCGGCAACCTCGTTGTAACTCATCTCGTGCACCGCGAGAGCGCCGGAGGCGAAGCGGTAGATGGCGACCGCCAGGTCTTCGTTGTCGGGATGGACGACTGAGCCGTCGGCCAGGACGCGGGCGGTCGTCGCGGTCGTGGTGACGGCCTTGACCGCTTCGATTTCGCCGAAGAGGCAGCGCAGCAGGTCGATGCCGTGGACGCCGAGCTGCAAGACGACGCCGCCGCCGACGTGCGCCTTGCTGTAGAACCAGGCCGCCCAGTCGGCGCCCTGGGTGGCGTTGTGCTGCCGGACTAAGTGCACGTGCCCCAGCGCATGCTCAGCCAAGAGGGCGCGTGTCCGATCGACCTCTTCGAAGTAGCGGTGCATGAAGCTGACGACAAGCGGTACGCCAGCCTGATCAGCCGCCGCGATGATGCGCCGCCCCTCGGCGGAGGTGCGGGCCATCGGTTTTTGGAGGAGGATTGCCTTGCCCGCGTTGGCGGCGGCGATGGCGAGCTCCGCGTGGGTGACGTCGGGCGTGGCGATGATGACCGCCTCGACGTCGGGGCGGGCGAGCACCTCGCGGTAGTCCGCGCAAGCGGTCGGGATGCCGTATTGATCGGCTTTTTGTTGCGCTTTGGCCAGGTTCCGGCTGGAGACGCAGCGGACGTCCGCGCCGGCGGCCTGGAGGCCGGTGATGTGATAGTCGCTGATGAAGCCGGCGCCGAGGACGGCGACGGCGACACGGTTATTGTCTATATTTGTCGTTCCCACGTTATCGCTCGTCGTTCGTCGTTCGTCGTTCGTCGCAGGTTCCCCGGTGTTGCAACGCCGGGCTGGAC
>JBOGUE010000022.1:0-8448 GCA_050695955.1 Thermomicrobiales bacterium
TCGACGGTCCATCGACTCGCAATCTGGGTGATCGTCAGCACGGTCGCGATCAGGTTCGACTGCTCTCGCTCAAACCGATCCCGCGGGATCATGAGGCCAAGCGATTCCGCGACCGTGTCGTCGGCACGCGGCCGCTGATCGACATGGTGCGCGCTGCGCTACGTGAGCGGGAGATGCTGCTTCTGCCTGACAACATGGAGCATGTCATCGCGGCCGCTCCCTTCGTCGTCGACCTCCTCATGGCCTGTTCCCGGCTGAACCTGCTTGTTACCAGCCGGACAATGCTCAGGCTCTCCGGCGAGCACGCCTTCCCGGTAACGCCGCTGGCGCCGCCCGATCACCCAGAGGCCGCCCGCCTCTCCGTACTCCCGACCGCGCTGGCTAACTACGACGCCATCCGGCTCTGCGTGGCGCGCGCCCAAGCCGTGAAGCCAGATTTTGCCCTGACTGAAGCCAACGCGGGGCCGGTTGCCGAGATCTGCCGGCGGGTGGATGGGTTGCCGCTGGCGATCGAGTTGGCGGCCACCCAATCGCGGATGTTCGCGCCCGCGAACCTGTTGGCCAGGATGGAGCGGCGCTTGCCGCGACTGACCGGCGGGCCACGCGACGCCCCGGCCCGGCTCCAAACGATGGCGAACGCGATTGCCTGGAGCGATGGCCCGCTGACACCGGATGAACGGGTGCCCTTTCGGCGGCTTGCCGTCTTCGTCAACGGCTTCACGATCGAGGTGGCGGAAGCAGTGGTCCGCGCGACGGGCGCGTTGGGAATCGATGTCCTGGAAGGATTGGGGGCACTCGTCGACAAGTCTCTGGTTTGGCAGGCCGAACGGGCCGGCGATGACGTCCGGTTTGGGATGTTGGAGACGATCCGGGAGTTCGGCCTCGAAAAACTGGCGGAGTCGGGCGAAGAGGCAACGGCGCGGGACGCGCACGCCCAATACCTGGTGAACCTGGCCGAGCGATGGGAACCTGACCTGCGCGGACCCAAGCCGTGGGCCATCTACCGTCGGCTCGAAGTCGAGATCGGCAACATCAGGGGGGCGCTCACCTGGTTGTACGGGCAGGGAATGGCCGAGCCGGGCCTACGGCTCACCATCCCGCTGTACTGGAACTTTGCGGACGCGATCTCGGTGCGGGAGGGACGGACCTGGATCGACCAGTTCCTGACCCTGCCCGACCCACGGGTGACGCCCGTCCTCAGAGCGAGAGCCCTCTGCATCGCCGTGGGCCGCGCGAACCGGATGGGCGACTATGCGCATGGCCGATCCCGGCTTGAGGAAGCGTTGGCGATCTTCCGGGCAGCGGACGACCGACGAGGGATTGCCTATGTGCTGCGCAGCCTTGGCAACGTCGAGATCGGACTGGAGGCGTACGAGCGCGCGGAGACCTTGTTGCTCGACGCGGAGGCACTGGCACGGAGCGAAGGGGATCTGTGGAACCTCAGTGCAGCCTTGGGTTTGCTCGGGGTCGTCGCCCGGGCCAAGGGACAACCCGAACGGAGCCTGAGCTTCCACCGCGAGTCACGCGACCTGGCGCGCATCGGGAGCCACGAGGGCGATGCGATGACCGCGAGCATCGACGTCGCCTTCGCCGCGCTTGAGCTCAACGATCTGGCCGAGGCGCGCGCTGCCGGCTTGGCGGCGCTCGACGTCAGTTGGCGGCGCCATGACCTCTTTCTTATCGTCCGGTGTCTGATCGTGGGCGGCAGTCCAGCCGCCGCGACCGGGCAGATGCGCCAGGCCGTCCGCCTGCTCGGGCGCGCCATCGCCCTCGAAGCGGAACGCGGCACGCGCTGGCTACCGGCTCATCAGGCGACATGCGACCGGTGGCTTGCCGCCGCCCGCGCGGCACTCGACGAGGCGGCGTTTGCCGACGCCTGGGCGACGGGCGGCGCGCTGCCGCTCGAACGGGCCACGGACGAGACACGCGCGCTCCTGATCGCACCAGACGACGCGGAGCGGCCGGTGCCCACGCCCACCGACTCCCTTCTCACTCCGCGGGAGCTCGACGTATTGCGCCTAATTGCCGTCGGTCGCACGAATAGACAGATCGCCGCCGCCCTCTTCGTCGAACGCCGAACCGTGACCACCCATGTCACGCATATCCTCGCCAAGCTCGGGGTCGCCACGCGCACCGAAGCCGCCACCTACGCCATCCGTCACGGCCTCGTCTAACCCCATCCCGTCAAGCTCTCGTACAAAGTGCGTAGCCCACCCCTCGCGCCCATCCCAGCCTGAAATCGTACACCTTTACGATGCAGAGATAACCGCCACGGCGCATTCTGAGGCCGTGGTCAGCGCGCGGGACCATGAGGAGTCTGATGGCAGCGGATCGTTGCCGATTGTTCGACGACGTCAAGAAGCTTCGTGAGGAGGCACTCTGATCTATGGCTTCTGAATTCGGATCGGAACAGCCCAGCAGACCAGTCAGTAAGGAGAGACGGCAGATGGATTCGAAGCAGATCGACATTGCCGCGAAGCCACTCGTAACGCGGGTGTCGCGGCGCCGCCTGCTCAAGAAGGCAGGCGCCATAGGAGTGATCGGAATCCTCGGAGGCGCAACGTGCGTGAGCGCGCAGGATGCGAGCGCACCGCTCCAAGCGATCAACGAGAAGCGAAGCCAACATGAATGGCTCGGCAATCCCCTCTCTGATCCTGGCGTTTCCGCGGCCGGCTTCGGGTGGCAACAACACTTCGAATACGGCTCGATCTACTGGACTTCGGCTACCGGTGCGTGGGAGCTTCACGGGTCCATTCGAGACTAGTGGGCATCACTGGGGTGGGAGCAATCGTTCCTTGGCTACCCACTCACGGATGAGACGGCAACCTCAGACAGCATCGGTCGGTTCAACCATTTCCAGGGCGGCTCGATCTATTGGACACCGGACACTGGCGCCTGGGAACTCCACGGAGCGATCCGGGACAAGTGGGCCTCACTAGGCTGGGAGAGTTCGCCCCTTGGCTACCCGACCACAGACGAAGCGCCGACGCTGGATGGAGTGGGGCGGTTCAACCATTTCCAGCGCGGCTCCATCTTCTGGTCACCCACCACCGGTGCCTGGGAGGTCCATGGCGACATCTTGGGCAAATGGGCCTCGCTCGGCTGGGAACGGAGTTGGTTGGGCTACCCGACCAGCGACGAACAGGACTTCCCCGACGGTGGCCGCGCCAATACCTTCCAGGGAGGCGCGATCTACTGGTGGCCGGACACCGGTCCGATCGACCTCGCCGACGTCATCGTGCGATACCGCGGACTCATCTGCTTCGGCGAGACCGACTCGGATCAAGGTTCTGACTCAAACGAGCCCTACTACGTCATCGGCATCGTCAGACCCGACGGAACAACCGGCGCCGTTGCGTCCCGGATCTACGAGGATGTCGATGGTGGCGAGGCCTATCCCGAGCTCGGCATCGAGGTGTATCGAGGACGGCCTTGGGGCTTGCTGTTGTCCCCAACGCTTTTCGAACACGACTTCTCCGATCCGAATGCAATGCTTGGCCTCGTCGAAGCGGCTGTTAGTGTGGCCGCGGTCGGCCTCGAGGCGGCCATCGCCGCAACGGGTGTCGGGGTCGTGGTCGCCGGCGCCATTGCGCCGCTGATCGGTGCCGGAATACCTGTGGTCGTCGACGCCGTGAACGAGGAATTGCACACGCAGGACGACTACCTCGGCACGGACCCAATCGCCCTCAGTGCCAGGCAGATGTGCATGCTCACGACCGCGCCACTCCAAAACGAGCGTGGCGTCGAGTTCCACGTGGCCACCAACCTGATGAGCGCGGATGGCGCGTCCTACAAAGCGTACTTCGACGTCGTGCGAGCCTAACTGGTTCAGATTCACTCGGCCCTGAGTCGCATGTCCTGGCGACCTCGGGGCCGATATGCCACCTAATGACGCTGACCGGCCGCCGCGGGCGCGCGGACCGTCAGCACCGTCCCCTGCCCGCGGTTCGCCTCGTAGGCGCTGAAGCCGCCGGGGTAATCGCGGACGACCCTTCACATGCCCCCTTTGATCGGCTGGAGACGCTAGCCGGACAAGGCGACGACGGCAACACCCGCATCGGCGGCGGCGTCCCACGCGAAGCGCACCAAGACGGAGGCGGACGCAACACCGGCGACTGGAGCTTTCCCGCGGCCACGGCGCGGTCATTTGCAATACATTGCCCAATCATCAAGACTGTCGCAATCCGATCCCATGACGGGAGGAGTCGATCGCGACATGGTTGCGCCGCTTCCCGCAGACGATGCCTTCAGCCGACCAATTCCGCGCACGCTGTTGATCGGCCGGGAGCGCGAGGTGACTGCCGTCTGCGAGTTGCTGCGATCGCCCGATGTGCCGCTTCTCACGCTCACCGGTCCCGGTGGGGTTGGCAAGACCCGGCTGGCGCTCCAGGTCGCGGTCGAGCTCGAGCCGGACTTCGCGGACGGCGTCGTCTTCGTGCCGCTGGCCGACGTGCGCGATCCCGCCATCGTCCCCGCGTTCGTCGCGCACCGGCTCGGTGTGGGGGAGATCCCGGGCCGGCTGGCCACCGACCGCCTGGAGCGCATGCTCAGGAACCGCGAGCTGTTGCTGATTCTCGACAACTTCGAACACCTCCTCGATGCCACGCCACTGATCACAGACCTGCTGTCCGGCCGTTCGCGGTTGACGATCCTTGTGACCAGCCGCGCGCGCCTGCATCTCTCCGCCGAGCGCGACTATCCGGTGCCGCCGCTCGACTTGCCCGATCCGGGACGGCCGGTCTCCATCGAGCGTCTGACCGACTATCCGGCGGTGCACCTCTTCGTCCACCGCGCGCAGGCCGTCGACCCATCGCTGGTCCTCGATCCAGACAATGCGGTGGCCGTAATCGAGATCTGCCATCGACTCGACGGCCTGCCGCTCGCGATCGAATTGGCAGCCGCGCGGATCCGGACTCTGTCACCGGCGGCGCTCCTGGCTCGGCTCTCGACGCAACTGCGGATGCTCACCGGGGGGCCGCGTGATGTGCCCATTCGACTTCAGACGATGCGCAACGCCATCGCCTGGAGCCATGACTTGCTCGGTCCGGACGAGCAGACGCTCTTTCAGCGGCTTGCCGTCTTCGTCGGGGGCTTTACGCTCGACGGGGCAGCCGCCGTGGCAGCCATCGACACGAACGGGGAGCGTATCGACGAAGACGAGATCCTCGTCCAACTGGAACGCCTGTTGGACCAGAGTCTCCTACAGCGCCACACCGCGGCAGATGGCGGAACCCGATTCTTCATGCTGGAGCCAATCCGCGAATATGCGCTCGAATGCCTCGCGGTCTCGGGCGACGAAGATGCGGCGCGTGATGCCCACGCCTCCTTCTTTGTGGCATTCGCACGAGCCGCCGAGCCGGCCGTGGTTGGGCCGGACCAGGCGACATGGTTCGCCCGCCTGGATGCCGAGGTGCCGAATCTGCGGGCCGCGGTGGGCCAACTGCGTGACCAGGGAGAGGCTGAGCAAGGCCTCCTGCTGGTCAGCTCGCTCTTTTGGTATTGGTGGCACCGGGGATATTTCCGCGAAGCACAGACGTGGCTCGCAGCATTCCTGGATCTCTCCGCGGAAGAGGTGGCGCCACGGGTGCAGGCGAAGGGGCTAAACGTGGCCGGGCGGTTTGCGGAGAAGCAGGCCGATTACCCGGCCTCACTCGCATTTCATGACGAAGCGCTGGGCATGGCGCGTAGGGTAGGCGATCAGCGCGGGATTGCCCTAGCGCTCCAGGGCCTCGGCGTGGTTGCGATCAACCGGGGCGAGCTTGACGACGCGGAGCGCCTGCTCGACGAGAGCGTCGTGCTGTTCCGTGCGATCGAGGACACGTGGAACATTGCGGTCTCGACCGACTGGCTGGCGATTGTTGCGCTCGACCGCGAAGACTATTCGGCGATGGAGCGGCGGGCGGAGGAAGCGCTCTTCTTGGCCCGCCAGCTCGGAGACGGCGTGATGACGATGGCTCTTGTCTGCAACCTCGGCCTGGTCGCCTTGATGCATGGGGACGATCGTCGCGCGGTCGAGGTTTACGGGGAGACACTGACGCTCGCCCAGGAGCTCAACCTGCCGTCGTGGATTACCTGGAGCCTCTTCGGCTTCGGTGGACTTGCGCTCGCGGCAGATGAGGCGGATCGAGCGGCGCGGCTCTTCGGTGCGGAGACGAAACTCCGCGAGGAGATCGGCGTGCCCCTTCGTCCCTCCCTGCAGGCAATCCACGACCGACTCACCACGGCCGTTCGAACGGCTATCGGCCAGAATGCCTACGCGGAGGCATGGGCGGCCGGTCGACAGTTGCCACGCGACGAGGCGATCGCCGAAGCGCGTCTGGTTGAGCGGATCGTCAACCAACGGATCAGCGAGATCCCACCGGGCGAATCGACCGTCGGCGCCGCACTGACCGACCGGGAGCTCGATGTCCTGCGCCTCCTGGTCCAGGGCCGCACGGATCGGGAGATCGCCGCCGCCCTCTTCATCAGCCCGCGGACCGCCTCCACGCACGTCAAGCATATCCTCGACAAGCTCGGCGCCGCCTCCCGAGTGGCAGCCACCGCGATCGCGATCCGGCGCGGACTTGCCTGACATCGCCCACGGCCTCGCCGCCGTCGTCGCCTGCGTAGCAGTTGGCACCGAACAACTGTCTTCCGAATACCTAACAACGCGGATTGTCCTCTCGGTTCGGGAACCATAGAGTCCGAGACGTGATTGTCGTATCTGTTGGTACGTCTACGGTGCATGTGCCACGTTCCAACAACATTGGGAAGGGGAACGATGAGACGTTGTCATTTCCTGCTGTTAGTCGTCGGAATCCTGCTCGCCGCGGCGATCGGCGTCCCACTCCGTTCCGGTGCTCGGGATAACGACCCGGACGCGGCCATCGCCGCGCTTGAGACCCGCGTGGCGGCGCTCGAAACCGCGGTGGCGAGCCTGCAGACAGAAACGTCGGAAGCGAACGAGCCTGCACTACCACCACCGCCGTGCGCCGCACGATCCGAGCCGGTGCAGTCCGAGCCGGCCCAGGCGTGTGGGGATGCGGAGCCGTCTCCGGAAGCTCCGGAAGACCGATCAGGTGCGGCGCAAGTCGAGTTCGACACGGTGCTCTTCGAGGCGGACGCCGATGGAGGTCTCGAGGAGTGGGCTGGCGAGGGCTGGACCTTCCGCGAGGGTGTACTCCACTATGACGGCTCGGGCAATAGTTGGCGTCTGGCGCCCGACGATCTAGGGAACCTGACAAACTACGCGGTCGAAGCGGAGATCCAAGTAATCGCAGACTGCGGAATCGCATCCTGTACGGAATACAGCATTCTCATACGAGCCCAACGGACGGACCCGCGTTGGGCTTGCTTCTCCTGTTTCTATAGCGAAGCCGCCGCCTGGCTCGGAAGCCCGGAAGGGGAGCGCTGGCTGGGCGAGCGGGATTTCGCGTTGGATGCCTACTGGCACACCTACTGGCACACCTACCGAGTAGAAGTCCGGGGCAACACGATCCGGCTGCTGGTCGATGGATTGCTCGTGCTTGAGGGCACGGATGACCGTTTGGTCTCGGATCCCGGTGGCCAGGTCGGCGTGTGGAGCAACGAGGTTGAGATCAACATCCGCCGCCTCACCGTGCTGACCGCGGCTGACGCTCCGTGACTACCGACCCTCTGACCGAAGGGAGGAATCTCGCCTCGTCGGACCATCGCGGTGAGATTCCTCGCACACAGTGCCGTCCTCGCTCACTCGTAGCGCATCGACCAACCACTACGTAATTTCCCGTCCCCCAAGCGACACCCATCCGTAATCTGCCGGATTGATCGCGCGATCGGGCCGCTCTAGGATGAGGCCGATGCACCAGACGCGACCGGTCGGGGCCGCTTCGCGCGCGACCACGCTCGCCGTTGCCCCTGGCGACGAGAGGAGCACAACTTGTGGATGGACATCGCTTTGACTCGCTAACCCGCCGTCTGGCCGCCGGAACCTCTCGCCGCGCGGTCCTGCGCGGACTCATCGGGGGAGCGGCCGGCGCCCTCCTTGGCACACGGCAGCACCAGGCAGCGACGGCACAGGATCCGCTGCTCGGTCTTGACCTCGATCTCAACCTGCTGGTCTGCGTCGGGCTCAATCCGCTGCTCGCGGCGCGGGTCTGCATCGCCCTCAACCTACCGCATGTGGCACAGGCAGCCTGCGAGAACGGCCGCTGCGTGATCAAGGAGTGCGACCCAGGCTGGGCCGACTGCGATGGCAACGCGGCCACCGGCTGCGAAACCCCGCTCGGCACTCCCGAAAACTGCTCTGGCTGCGGCGACGTCTGCGCCAGCGGGGTCTGTCAGGACGGCGTCTGCCTCCTGGTGAACGGCGAGCCATGCACCGCCGCGACGGCATGCGTCTCTGGCATCTGTGTCGATGGGGTCTGCTGTGACGCCGCCTGCGCCGGGCAGTGCGAGGCGTGCACCGTCGCGGGCAGCGTCGGCACATGC
>JBOGUE010000023.1:0-7301 GCA_050695955.1 Thermomicrobiales bacterium
CATGAGGAGGTTTTCCTCAACCGACATCTCCGGGAAGATGCGCCGCGCTTCCGGCACTGAGGCGAGACCGCGCCGGATGCGGTCACTCGTCGGCATCCGCGTGACGTCCTCGCCGCCGATCTCCACCGTGCCCGATTTCGGCGTTAGCAAGCCGAGGATCACCTTCATCGTCGTCGACTTGCCGGAGGCGTTGCCGCCGAGCAAGCAGACAATCTCGCCCGGATCGACCCCCAGCGTGACGCCCGAGAGCGCCTGCACCGGGCCATAGAAGGCGTCGACGTTGTCGATTCGGAGCAGGGCGGAACTGCCATTCCGATTTCCAAACTTCGTCATCCCGAGCGAAGTCGAAGGATCTGACTCTATTGGTGGATGTCGCTCAGCAGAGGCAGATTCCTCGACAAGCTCGGGATGACGGGGAGGGGGCTCGGAATGACGGAGGGTGTGCTCGGAATGACGGGAGAGGGGTTCCGCGTGACGGGGTGAGGGCGGCGCATGGCGGCGGCCCAGATAGGCCTCGATGACGCGCTTGTTGGTTTGGACGGCGGCGGGTGGGCCTTCGGCGATGACCTTGCCGTGGTCGAGGACGAGGACGTGGTCGGAGAGGGCCATCACCAGATCGAGCTTGTGCTCGATGAGGAGGATGGTGTGCCCGTCGGCGCGGAGCTCCTTGATCTGGTCGAGAACCTCGGCGGTCTCGGTCGGGTTCATGCCGGCGGTCGGCTCGTCGAGCAGCAGCAGGCGGGGTCCCATCGCCAGCGCCCGCGCGATCTCGGTGCGGCGGCGATTGGCGTAAGAGAGCGAGAAGGCGAGTTGATCCTTGCGCGGCAGCAGCCGCTCACCGAAGCGGCCGAGCTGCCGGTCGACCTCGACGTCGTGCGCCGCTTCCTCGCGCCGCACGCTCGGTGGGCGGACCAGCGCCAGCGCCGTCTCGGCCAATAGCGGAACCCAGCGCGCCACCGGCAGATGGCGTAAGGACGCGAACGGCCGCGCCGCCCGCATGCGGGTGTGCAAACCGACCAGCACATTCTCACGCACCGTCATGTTGCCGAAGACGCGCCCGTTCTGGAACGTGCGCGCCACGCCGAGCTCGGCGATCCGCTCCGGCGGCCAGCCGGTGACCGGCCGCCCATCGAGCAGCACCGCCCCGTCGTCCGGCCGCTGGGTGCCGCCGATCAAGTTGAACAGAGTCGTCTTGCCGGAGCCGTTCGGCCCGATGATGCTGACCGTCTGTCCCCGCTGGAGGTCGAACGAAACCCCATCCACCGCTCGCACGCCGCCGAAGTGCTTGGCCAAATTGCGGACGGTAAGGAGCGGCGCACTGCCGGTCGCGGCCGTACCCGGGTCGCTTTGCGACGCGACGAGCGAAAGGCGGCGAGCCTTGGCGGTCAGCCGCTTGGCCCCCTCCCCCGATTCCGAGGGAGGGGAGCCGCGCTGGCGCGGCCCGTGCTCCCCTTTTCCCTCAGTATTGGGGGAAATGGGGCTGGGGGGATAGGGAGCCTTCACATCCACCATGAAATCACAGCAACTCATTGGATCCCCAACAACCCTTGCGGCCGGAACCGCACCAAAACGAGCAACAGCAGTCCGTAGGCCAGAATCCGCACCTCTTCGAGCGGTCGGAAGAGCTCCGGCGCTCCGACCAGCACCGCCGCGCCGAGGATGATGCCCAGGTTGTTTGACATCCCGCCGAGGACGACGATCGTCAGTGCCAGGAGCGAGATCTGAACGGTGAAGATATCGGGCGTGATGAAGGTGTACTGATGGGCCAGGAGGCTGCCCGACAGACCGGCGATGAAGGCCCCCAAGGCGAAGGCGAGCGACTTGTAGCCGGAGAGGCCGACGCCGGCGCTGAGAGCGGCGGTCTCGTCCTCGCGGATGCTGCGCCAGACCCGGCCCAGATGCGACGTTTGCAGCCGCCAGTTGAGCAGCACCGCCGCCAGCAGCACCGCGCCCGCCAGGAGATAGTAGTCGCGCGGTTCGAAGATGGCATGGCCGAAGAGTTCGGGCGGCGGGATGCCGAAGACGCCGAGCGGACCGTAGGTCAGCCATTCGGCATTGAGGATGATCGCCACGACCATCGCCCCGATACCGAGCGTGCCGATCGCCACGTAGTGCCCGCGCAGCCCGACCGCGGGGGCGACCGCGATCGCGCCGAGGACGGCCGCGATGCCGCCGGCCGCCAGCAAGGCCGGCCAAAACGACCAGCCGCGCTCCGTCGTCAATAAGGCGGACGCGTAGGCGCCGATGGCGCAGAACCCCGCTTGCCCAAGCGAGATCTGCCCGGCCGTGCCGGAGGGCAGCGCCAGCGACACACCGAGCACGGCGTAGATGGCGACGATGCTGGCCGTCTGGAGCTGATAGTCGTCGGCCAGCAGCGGCAGGGCGACCGCCAGCAATCCGGCCAGCAGCCCGATCTGCCAACGCGTCAGCCGTACCGCGCCGCCGCGCCCGAAGAAGGTGCTGGTCAGCGGCTCGCGCAGGGCCGATGCGGCCGAGCCGAAGAGCCCGGTCGGCCGCAGCCAGAGCACGGCGACTAGCACGCCAAACGCGATCAATTGCCGCGTGCTGCCGCCAAACCAGGTGACGCCGAAACTCTCGGCCACACCCAGCAGCAGCCCACCGACGACCGCGCCCGGCAGGCTGCCCAGCCCGCCCAGCATGGCCGCCGTGAACCCGGCAATGCCGATGTTGAAGCCGATGCTGGGGTTGACGTTGCTGTAATACATCCCGACGAGGACGCCGCCGACCCCGGCCAACGCCGAAGCGATAGCGAAGGCGACGCCCTGGATCATGCCGACGTTGACCCCCATTTGCCGCGCGGCGTCGCGGTCCTGGGCCGTGGCGCGCACCGCTCGCCCCAGCTTCACCCGCGTCAGGAAGAGCCAGAGCGTCCCCACGCTGGCCAGGCTGACCCCAAGGATTGTGAGGTCGAGGGTGCCGAAGCGGATGCCGCCGACCGCGAGGTTGTTCGTGTCAAGCTGACTGGCGAAGCGTTGGGTTTCGGGCGTAAAGATCAACTCTGAAGCCCGGTCGAGGATCAAGGCGATCGCCACGGTCGAGAGGAGCGGCGCGATCGGCGGCGCGTTGCTGAGCGGCCGGATCGCCACCCGTTCGATAACCAGCCCGAGCGCGCCGGTGACGACGATGACCCCGGCCATTGCCGCGGCGAGCGGCCATCCCTGCTCGGCCACCAGCCACCAACCGACCATCGCCCCGATGGCAAAGATCGAGCCATGGGCGAAGTTGATCAGGTCGGCCACACCGAAGATGAGCGAGATCCCGACCGCGACCAGCGCATAGGTGTTGCCGGCAATCAAGCCGGTGACGAGGGCGTCGAGCACGTTAGCTCCCGTTGGTCACGGGGTCAGGAGTCAGGAGTCGGGGGGCAGGGAAGACGAAGCCATCTCTCCCTGACCCCCAATCGCTACGCGAGGACAAACGCGCCGTTTTCGACCTTGATCGGGACTTCCTTGATGTCGTCGACGCGGCGTTCGTCGTTGAAGGTGAAGGGGCCGTGCATGACGCTCGGGATGTCGACGCCGGTATCGAGTGCTTCCCGGATCCCTTCGCGGCTGGCGTCGCTCTGCTCGACCGCCCAGGCCACGACCTTGACGGCGTCGTAGGCGCCGGCCGAGAAGAGGTCGGGCGTCTCGCCGTGCTTCGCCTCGAAGGCGGCGACGAACGTTTGGACCTCGGGCCGGGGGTCGGTCGGGAAGAAGGAGGTCGCCAGCAGCACCCCTTCGGTCGCCTCCCCGCCCAGCTCGATGAACTGCGGCGAGTAGCAGGAGCCGATCGCCACAATCGGGACCTCAATGCCGACGTCCTTGGCCTGCTGCACGAGCAGCGCGCCGTCGGTGTAGTAGGCGATCAGGGTCAGCGACTCGGGCTCCGCGTCGCGCACCTTGGCCAGCAGCGGCTTGAAGTCCTTTTCGGACTCCAGGTAGTTGTCGACCAGGACAGCCTCGCCGCCGAGTGCCTCAAGCTCCTGGATGTAGATGTCCGAGCTCACCTTGCCCCAGTCGGTGTTGCGATAGAGGATGGCCTGCCGCTGCCCAGCCCGCTCGAAGGCGAGTTGGGAGAGGTAGGTGGCGTCCTGGGTCTGGGAGATGGAGGTGCTGAACATGAACTCGCCGCCCTTGGTGAAGTCGGGATGCGAGTTGGTGAAACCGAACTGGACCAACCCGCCTCGCTCGTAGATCGGGGAGGCGGCCATCGAGGCCGGGCTGGCGAAATCGCCAAGCTCGGCCAGGATGCTGTCGTCGGTGACGAACTTCTGAGCCACCGGCACCGATTGCTTGGGATCGGACTGGGAGTCCTCGTATTGCAGTTCGAGCTGCCGGCCTTTGATGCCGCCGGCGCCGTTGATCTCCTCGAGGGCCAACTCGAAGCCCTTCTTCCAGATCCGGCCGTATTCGGCGTTGGGGCCGCTGAAGGGGCCGGAGACGCCGAACTTCACCGGCTCCTGGGCGTTCGCTCGCTGGATCACCGCCGGGAACCCGGCCGCGGCCAGCGCCCCAGCGACCGGCGCCACGGCCAATCCTTTGACGAAACGGCGGCGCGTGCTCCGCGTGGTCAATACGGTCATTGCTTTTGCTCCTTGTGCACGTCGACAGCAAACGGCGATGCGATTCAGATAATCACTATCTGGATCAGAAACTACAGTATAGATGCCGGTTGGTCAAGCGTCTGACGAAAACGCATCGCACGTCGTTATGATGGGGGTGACATCGACGCATCGATCAGGAGACGCATGCCACGGGCGGCGAGGATCGCTCGTTGGCTGGGGGAGTGACGCCATGCCATACCCGGTCCTGTTCATCGATGATGGCGACGTGATGAACGACAACGACCTGCGCGGATCACAATGGCAGCGATTGGTCGGTGCATTCTTTGCGCCGATTCTCGGCGGTGCTCCCGAGCGGTGGGCCGGGGCCAATCGCACCGTGCCACCTCGCCTCTGGGAAGCATTCCACGTCTCGACGTCCGATCGGGTCGATGCCGACTACGACGCATTCAACCGTGCCTTCCAGCTCGCCTGGCTCCGCGACATGTGCGCCGAGGTCGGGGTCGCGGCGCCCATCGAGGAAGAAGCTATCCTGCGCCTGGTTCACCGCGCGGACGCCTATGTCACCCCTCGGGTCCGGGCGACCTACCCGGGCGTGGCGGACGCCATTCGCACGCTCCACGCCCGGGGTTATCACCTTCATACCGCCTCCGGCGAACATTCGGGTGAACTCGATGGGTATTTGATCGGGATGGGCGTGCGGCACTGCTTTGGCCGGCTCTACGGCGCCGATCTGGTGATGGCGCATAAGTCGGGGCCGACCTTCTACGCCCGCGTTTTTGCCGACGCGGGCGTCGACCCGGCGGACGCCCTGGTGGTCGACGACAAACCGAAGGTGCTCGCCTGGGCGGCCGCACTCGGCGCGCGCACCGCGGTCGTCGGCCAGGCAACAGGCGACTTCGAGCCGGACCTGCGCGTCGCCAGCCTGGCGGCGCTGCCCGACGCCATCGGGGTACTGGCGCTCGTTCGATAGGTGGCCGTCGGTGCGCTATCCTACTGATGGGTCGAGATCGGCGTAGGTAGTAGGTATTGGCGATCCGATGATTGATCTGTTTGACCGCACGCTCACCCTCATCCTCACCGCCCGAGAGCCTGCCGATGTGGCCGGGCCGGGCGCCGGTGGCCTCCCCATGCCTCCCGGCAGGGAGTGACCGTCTCCGCGTCACCTCCCTGCGTTTGCAGCAGTCAGCAATCAGCTATCAGCTATCAGCCGTCTGCGGTCGGTGTGCCGTGTTTGGGCACGCCGAGACCGCGGTGAGTGGTGTGAGGAGTGCGGTATGTCTACGGTGAGTTATGTCGAGGATTTGATCGATCAGGCCGACGACTTCGACCGCTGGTACGTCGAGGTGGTGCGGCAGGCGGAGCTGGCGGACGACGCGCCGGTGCGTGGCTGCAAGGTGATCCGGCCGTACGGCTTCGGATTGTGGGAGCGGATGGTCGGCTGGCTCGACGAGCGGATCAAGGCGACTGGGGTGGAGAACGCCTCCTTCCCGCTTTTCATCCCGCAATCGCTCTTGGCGCGGGAGGCGGAACACGTCGAGGGCTTCGCGCCGGAGGTCGCCTGGGTGACACGCGGTGGCGACAAAGAGCTGGAGGAGCCGCTGGCGGTGCGACCGAGCTCCGAGGCGATCATCTCGGCCATGTTCGCCAGGTGGGTGCAGAGCTACCGTGATCTCCCGCTCTTGATCAATCAGTGGGGGAACGCCGTCCGCTGGGAAGATCGACCGCGGGTCTTCCTGCGACCGCGGGAGTTCCTCTGGCAGGAGGGGCATACCTGCCACGCCTCCTTGGAGGAGGCGGACGAGCGAGCGCGGCAGATGATGGAGGTCTACCGCCGCTTCCTCGAGGAGGATCTGGCGGTGCCGATCGTGCCGGGACTCAAGACGGAGTCGGAGAAGTTCGCCGGGGCGTGGCGGACCTACACGGTTGAGGCGATGATGGGCGGCAAGTATTGGGCGCTGCAGGCGGGGACGTCGCACCACCTGGCCGACCACTTCGGCCGCGTCTTCGGCATCGAGTTCCTTGACCGCGACGGGACGCGGAAGTTCGCCCACACGACCTCCTTTGGGCTGAGCCTGCGCACCGTCGGCGCGGTTGTGATGGTCCACGGCGACGACGCCGGTCTGAAGCTGCCGCCGAAGGTGGCGCCGGTGCAGGTGATCGTCGTCCCGATCCTACGAGGGCAGGCGGGCAATGCCGAGATCGAGGCAGCGGTGGCCCGAATTCAGGAACGGCTGGCACCGGTCGCCCGCGTTCGGGTTGATTGGCGGGGGGACCGCACGCCGGGCTTCAAGTTCAACGAGTGGGAGCTGAAGGGCGTGCCGTTGCGGTTGGAGATCGGCCCGCGCGACGTCGCCGCCGACCAGTGTGTCGTGGTCCGCCGCGACACCCGCGAGAAGCTAACCGTGCCGCTTGCCAACCTGGCCACGGTCGTCGCGGAGCTGCTGCCGGCGATCCAGGCGGACCTCTTCGCCGCCGCGAAGCGGATGCTCGCCGGCCACACGGCCGAGGTCGACGACTCTGGCGAGTTGGCCGAGCGCGTCGCGACGAACGCCGGTTGGTCCCTCGCCCACTGGTGCGGCGACGTCGAGTGCGAGGCGAAGGTCAAGGCCGAAACGAAGGCGACGATCCGCTGCATCCCGTTGGAGCAGGCGGAGGAAGCGGGGTTCTGCATCGTCTGCGGGAAGGCGAGCGAGCGGCGGGTGGTCTTTGCGCGGGCGTTTTGACGGAGCGTGAC
>JBOGUE010000024.1:0-4011 GCA_050695955.1 Thermomicrobiales bacterium
TCCCAGCAGACAAGGTCTTGCAACCGCTGATCGCACGGTACTGTGATCCCATTGTGACGCATAAACCGGACAGGCTGCGTCCGCGTTTCTGACCAGACAGACGCGGGGAGGACGTATCGTCCATGGCGCGCTAGGCCACGCGCAGATCCTCCAGCGCGTCGCGGTTCCAGGGTCCGGTCGCTGGTGGCGTTCCTTGCCAACTGCGAACCGACGGTCTACCGCCGATACGGCCATTGATGGAGCAAGCTATCCAGCGCCGAGGCGCGACTGCTCCCTGGCGCTGGATAGCGCCTCCCTCATCGCGGGCTAGTGGGATTCAGAATGTAGCACCGCCAGTGACCTGCATGGCCACACCAGCATAGCCAATCGCATATTCCCTGCCGACCTTAATTCCGCCCGATTTGTGGTTGACATTATGAGACATAGCCAATAGTGTACGGCTAGTTCTCATGATGGATTGGTGATAATCCGTGCGAGGATCGTGTGGTGTTCGGACTGTTTCGTCGCGGTTTCACCGTCGATGAAGACTACATGCCGGTCTTTGTCGGCGCCTTTAATGCAGTTAAGGCGCACGCCGCCTACGACTACACGGACGACTTCGAGGCCATTTCCGATCAGATGGTCAGTGAGTCGCCCAAGATTCGGGGCCAAGAGGTTCTCGATCGAGCCGCGGAACTGCTGGTTCAGCGGGAAACCCCGCTGAAGTTGATGCGCGATGCGAAGGCGCAACTCCAACGTCGAAAGCCGAAGGATCGGCGATTCTCGACGAGTCTCCACCGGCGCATGATCCGACTGATTGATTGGCAGGAGCGAGAGCTCATGTCGATCCTCCTGCTGATGGGTCAAGATCCGACGTCGAGGACAAAAGAAGGCGGCCAGGCGTACGACGAGGCCTCCCGTTACAGCCACGCCATGTCAGAGCGCGTCGATCACTGGGGGCGCAAAATCGAGGAGGAGCTGGTATCCATAAATGAGCGATTTCCCGAACTTCGTCCCCACCTGGCACCGATTTTTGAGGCGGTGTAGCGTCATTATGTGGTCAGCGACAGCTCATCGTTATGGAAGCCACTCACAGGCGATTCCGTCGTTGTCGTCATCAAGCCAGTAGGGATCGGAGAACGGCCCACCATTGTCTTCGTAGAACCGCTGTGCCTCGTTCTGGGTGAAGAAATCCTCGCAGTCATACGCCCCCGGGCTCCACCCATCTCCGGCCGTGGCCGTCTGCGTTTTCGCTGCTTGCCAATCTTCCCAAGCCTGTTCGGCCTGAAACTCGCGATAGTCCTCGGCGGCCTTCGTAGATTCGTAATCAAACTGGGCCTTGCGCGATTCACAGCTTTCGTCCGGAGCTCCACTGTACGCGCATGTGGCCATCGCCGAGCAAGCGGCAAGCAAAACGGGAACGGCGAGGATGAAAAAGCCTATGCCGAGGCGCCCCACCTGGGTTCCTCCAATCTAGCATCATTGGTTGCGCTATGAGGATAGCACCGCAGCGTGCCAGTGGCCAGGCAATTGTCCTAATGTCCTAATGCTACAAGAGCGCACAAATGCCGCTCTTTGCCAACTGCAAGGCAACATAATAAAGAAAATGGACCAAATTACAGAATGCCAACATATGTAGTTAATTCGAGGAGCTAGGGCGTTCCCTGTGGAGAGGAGACTGGAGGAAGGACGACAACGGTCTGAGATTGCGGCTCCGGTCCGTTGACCGCCCACACCAGCGTCATAGTCGCGACCGCGGCAATCGCACCGAGCCACAGTAACAAACTTCTGGCTCGACCGAACCGCTCTTTGACCGGTAGCCACCCAAGGAGTGCTTCGACATCCCGTTGTTCCCACACCATTGCCTCGAGCTTGTCGCTGAGAATCTTCTGCCGATTCAAAAGATCGTGGTTTTGTTGGGGGCTAAAGAGGAGGTGAGTCGCCCCAATTGAGGAGCGGACGGCCGCGTACTCGGTCAACGTATTCAGGTGGTCGTTGCGAAACTCTATGAAAGTCGAGTAGTCCTTGAGGAAGCCGTACTCACGTACGAAGGCAAAATGCTCCGATGTCAGCTTCTCCCAGTTCAGCTCCTCGCCGACCTGGACGTGGAGAAAGAGGTGAATGATCTTGCCTATCGTGCCCACGGAGACGACGGCGGAAACAACCGCGAGCCAATACCGCCACTGATCGGGGTAGAGCCTGCCGAACCCCGAAAGGTTCGTTGCCGCAAGAAGGATCCCGGCAACTACGCCAATCACCCAGCGCCCAGCATCTCGCATCGCTTTGGTGTGGAGTTCGTATCCCTCCGCCCATCGATCCCGAGACGGAAGGTTCGTTGATTTATACTCCTCGTTCATGCCTGCATCCTCCCCACATGAATGCCACTGTACCCCGCCACTCATTGAGACACAATCGAAGATGCGTAGAGTGAAGATCGTCCGAACTTTGCTTCTGAAGACCGATTTTTGTAAGCCTGTATTGGTTTCTCGGTACGACAAGCGCGGCGACTGAGGTGACCCGTCCCTTACGGCCCGCTTCCGCTAGGCAACCCGCAAGTCCTCCAGGGCGTCGCGGTTCCAGGCGATGCCGAGACCGGGCGTCGTCGGGGCGAGGGCGTGGCCGTCGACGATCTCGATGTCGCGCGTGGTCAGGCGGCGCAACTGGGGGATGTGCTCGACGTAGAGCGCGTTCGGCACGGCCGCGGCGAGGCTGACGTGGAGTTCCATCAGGAAGTGGGGCGCCACCGTGACGTTGAACGCCTCGGCCAGGTGGGCCGTCTTCAGCCAGGGGGTGATGCCGCCGATGCGGGCGGCGTCGACCTGGATGATGCCGGCCGCGCCGGCGGCCAAATACTCGCGGAAATGGCCCAGAGCGTAGAGACTCTCGCCGACGGCGATCGGGACGCTGGTCGAGGCGGCGAGGAGGGCGTGGCCGGAGATATCCTCGGCCGGCAGCGGTTCCTCGAACCATAAGAGGTCGAGCGGTTCGAAGAGGCGGGCGCGGCGCTTGGCCTCGGGGTAAGTGAGCGATTGGTTGGCGTCGGCCATGAGGTGGACCGAGGGGCCGATCGCCGCCCGCACGGCGCGCAGGCGCTCGACGTCCTCGTGGGCGTCGGGCTTGCCGACCTTGACCTTCACCCCTGGCCACCCCTTCGCCACCGACGCCGTCGCCCCGGCGACCAATTCGTCGATGGTGAGTTGCAGCCAGCCGCCCTCGGTGTCGTAGAGCGGCACGCGGGGGCGGGCGCCGCCGGCCAGCAGCCAGAGCGGTTGGCCGGCGGCCTGGCAGCGGATGTCCCAGAGGGCGGTGTCGACCGCGGCCAGGGCCAGGCTGGTGACCGCCCCGACGACCGTGCCGTGGGTCGCCCAGAAGAACTGTTGCCAGCGCGCTTCGACTTGACGGGCGTCCTCGCCGATCAGGCGGTGGAGCAGGTCGTGACGCAGCAGCTCCAGCACGGCCCGGCCGCCGGTGCCGATGGTGTAGGCGTAGCCGAGACCCTGGCAGCCGTCGTCCGTGCCGAGCTCGACGAAGATCGTCTCCTGCTTGACGAACGCCTGGATCGCGTCGTGCCGGACGACCTCCGGCTCCAGGTCGACGAGAAACGCCTCCGCGCTGGCAATCTTCATCTCATGCTCCTTTGCTTGGCGGGAAGTAGGCGCCCGGCCGCCTCCCATCGGCATCAGTCTCGCAGATTCACGGACGCCCTGGCTTCCCCGCATCTGTTGACGACCGCCGAACAATCGTATACGATATTCTCCATAGCTTATACAGAACGAAAGCTGGCATGGCAAGGGAGCGACGCCCAATGGCCTCCACCGTGGCGAAGACGGATCCCGCCACCCGCATCGGCGATACCCTGCACGGCCTGCGCGCGCGCGCCGGCGACGAGGAGTTCCCCAACCTCGCCAATGCGCTCTACGATCTCATGTGGAAGCGCCTCGTCAACCTCGAATTCCCCCCCGGCGCCCGCCTCTCCGACGATGCGCTCGCCCGCGCGCTCGGCGTCAGCCGCACCCCGATGCGCGAGGCGTT
>JBOGUE010000025.1:0-2501 GCA_050695955.1 Thermomicrobiales bacterium
CGTGTCCAACCTCACGACCGTCGTGGCCATCGTCATTGCGATGGTCGCCCTGGACTGGCGGCTGGCGGCCGTATCGCTGCTTCTGCTCCCGATCTTCGTCCTGGTGAGCCGGCGGGTCGGGTCGGAACGCAAGCGCATCACCGCGGAGCGACAGAGCCAGCTCGCCGCCATGTCCGCCGACGTGCAGGAGTCCCTCTCCATCAGCGGCATCCTGCTGGGGCGCACGATGGGCAGGGCGACCTCCCTCACCGACGCCTTCGCCGCCGAGTCGGCCGCTCTGGCCGAGATCGAGGTCAGCTCCAGCATGGCCGGCCGGTGGCGGATGTCGAGTATTCAGATCGTGATGACCGCGCTGCCGGCGCTGATCTACTGGTACGCCGGCGCCACGAGCGCCGTCGGCGTCCCGATGGTCACACTCGGCACCCTCGTCGCCTTCACCGCCTTGCAACAGACCCTGTTCCGACCGACCCTGTCGCTGCTCTCCACCGCGGTGGAGATCCAGAGCTCGCTGGCGCTGTTCAGCCGCATCTTTGAATACCTCGACCTGCCCGTCGACATCACCGAACCGTCCCGACCGGTACGAATCCCGCATGTCCAAGGCGAGGTGACCTTCGCTGGCGTGGAGTTCTCCTACGACCCCGACTCAAGCCACAAGACGCTCACCGGCATCGACCTGACCGTGCCCGCGGGCACGAGCCTGGCGATCGTGGGTGAGACCGGCTCCGGCAAGACCACCCTGAGCTATCTCCTACCGCGCCTCTACGACGTCACCGGCGGGCACGTGCGCATCGACGGCGTCGACGTACGCGAGCTCGGCTTCGATACACTCGCCGACGCCGTCGGCGTCGTGTCCCAGGAGACGTATCTCCTCAACGCGTCCGTGGCCGACAACCTGCGTTTCGCCAAGCCCGACGCCACCGACGACGAACTCGTCGAAGCCGCCAAAGCCGCCCAGATCCACGACCACATCGCCGGGCTACCCGACGGCTACGACACACTGGTCGGTGAGCGTGGGTACCGGTTCTCCGGCGGGGAGAAGCAACGGCTCGCGATCGCGCGGACGATCCTGCGGAACCCCCCGATCCTGATCCTGGACGAGGCAACCAGCGCCCTGGATTCGCAAACCGAACAGGCCGTGCAGGACGCGCTCAACGCGCTGTCCCGCGGACGGACCACCATCACCATCGCACACCGCCTATCCACCATCCGCGATGCCGACCAGATCGTGGTGCTCGCAGACGGACGAATCGTGGAACGCGGCACGCACGAGGAACTGCTCGCCGCGGCCGACCGCTACGTGACACTGGTTCGCCACGTCCCTCTGGCATCCGCCGCCTGAACTCCAAGCGTTAGACGATCCGCCGAACATCGCTTGGCCACCAGATGACGCACAGATCCACCACGGTGGGTACCATGTTCCTCGCCCACTCGCCTCCACGTCGCGAATTCGCCGAGCCCCGACGCCTACGATGCGGTGGGCCTTTCAGGGGTCGAGGAGGATCGGGTGTTGCGGAATTTCCTGTTTTCGACCTGGCGCTCGCTGGTGCGCGAGCAGAGGCTCGCCGACGGGGCCGGTGGTCGCGCTCATGATGGCCCTGGTGCGATGCACCCCGGCGACCGGCGGCGATGCGGCGCCTTCGCCGGTTGGCGCCGCGCGAGACCCGTCGCATGACGTGCAGCAGGTATTCCTTGCGGTTGAACGGGTCATGGTCTGTCCGCGCCAGCGCCGCGGTCGTCGGGGAATGCCTATCGGACGCGGCTTTGCGGTGCGCGAGAAGATGCATAATGATCGTATGTACTCAGACGCGGAGGCCGCGAGCCTCTATAACGTGCTCAATCTATGGGGTCCGAGTGACGACTTCTATCTCTCCCTTGTCATGTCTTCCCCTTCCGTCCTGGACGTCGGATGCGGGACCGGAACCATGCTGCACCGGGCACGAACTGCCGGCCACACCGGCCGCCTCGTCGGCATCGATCCGGACCGGGCGGCGCTCGACGTTGCTCGGCAGCATGGCGATATCGAGTGGATGGAGGGCACGGCAGCCTCGATGACCTGGGACCGCAATGTCGATCTCGCGGTGATGATGAGCCACGCCTTTCAATGCTTCGTCACCGACGACGAACTCTGCGCCTCGCTTGCCGCGATTCGCCGCGCGTTGGTCGATGGCGGGCGGTTTGTCTTCGAGACCCGTAACCCCGCGGTGCGCGCGTGGGAGGAGTGGCATCCCGGCAACCCGATCGACGTCGTTGACCCGGCGGGCCGGGCGGTGCGGGTCACCTACCGGGTGGAGTCGGTCGACGGTGACGTAGTCACCTTCACCGAGACGACCAGCGACCCGGATGGCGCCGTGCTGCGCGTGGATCGGGCCAGCCTTCGATTCCTTGACGTCGATGCGCTGAATGATGCTCTCGTCGAGGCTGGATTCGTCATCGACGCAGAGTACGGCGGTTGGTTTGGCGAGACGTTCGAAAAGACATCCGCGGAGATTGTCACCGTCGCC
>JBOGUE010000026.1:0-5919 GCA_050695955.1 Thermomicrobiales bacterium
CCGTTCAGAGCGATCATTTGGAAGGGCAGCCATTCACTTCTCCCTACCGGATAAGCGGTGCCTCAATAGTCGTAATCGTCATCCTCACCGCGCACCTGATGAATGAGTTCGGCTGTCGAGATGCCAAGCGGACGCATTTCCGCACGTAGTGCCATCGCCTCATCATAGAGAACGCGCCGACGAGCGATCTCCTCTTCTGTGATAGGCACTTCGGGTGGCAATTCGATTTTCGCCAGCGCGGCTTCGAGCTCGGGGGTGCGATATGGGCGCTCTCGTGGCAGTGCCATATTTCCTCTCCTTCCTTTCAGTATACGTGACCCGCGGGGGCTTGACGCCGGGCGCGGAGGGCGTATAGTTCTTGAAACTTTGTTACAGGACGCCGCCGTCCGGTTACAAGTGCGCAAGGGGGCGCGAGCCATGGACCAATCTGTTCGCCTTCGCTCTATCGACTGCCTGACCATGATCGAGCAGCGGCTGCCGGCTCTCTCCGGCGCCTCCCGCCGCGTCGCCGAGACGATCGTCCGCGACCCGTGGTCCATGCTCGGCATGACGATCTACGACGTCGCCGCCGCCAGCGGCGTTAGCCTCCCCTCGGTCACCCGCTTTTGCCGCGCCGTTGGGTACCCCGGCTTCCGCGATCTCGTCCAAGGCATCGCCCAATCGCTTGGGCGGACCGAAACGAAGGACCTCGAACAGCTTGAATCGCCGGCGGCCGACGGCGGGCTGGCCGGCCTGGCGACGGAGATCGTGCAGCGGCAGATCGAGGCGTTGCAGACGACGCTGCGCACCCTCGACTTCGCCCAGATCGAGCGGGCGGTCGAGGCGATTGCCAACGCCCGCCGGGTCACCATCATCGGCCACGGCGCGGCCTTCGTCTCCGCGCTCGGCGTCTCGGTCAAGCTGAATTGGGGCGGTATCTGGGCTAACCCGGCGACGCCCGACCTCTTCTCCAATCAGGTCGTCGCCGTCGGGCCCGAAGACGTCGTCGTCGGCATCTCCCACCAGGGGCGTACCCGCGACACGATTGAAATGCTGCGCCTGGCGCAATGCTTTGGCGCGACGACGATTGGCGTCACCACCGTGCCGCACTCGCCATTGGAGGAGGTCGCGAACATCGCGATCGCCGTTCTTTCGCCGGACGTCGTCCGCGCCGGCACCTTCCTCATCGCCTACAACGCGCTCATGGTCCTGGCCGATCTCCTCGCGGCGGCGGTGGCGGAACGCCGCTGGGGCGGCAACCCGCCGAATCGCGACAAAGTCGTCGAATGGATCGAAACCAACCTTCGCGTCGGCCCGGCATCGGATGGGTACGAGCGCAAACGGCGCGGCCGCGCGCACCCGCCACGCGAGGAGACCAACGTCGAAGCGCCAACTGACGGCTAATCGCGGGATCAGCGGTCCCCGATCCGACTACTCCCGCGCGGTCCGTGAGCGGCCGGGCGAGGCACACCCCCGTCAAGATCAGCGCCCCGCCGATCACCTGGCTGGTCGCTAACGACTCATCGAGCAGGAGGAGGGCCAGCGCGACGCCGGCGAAGGGCTTGACGTTGCCGAACACGGCCCTCTGCCCAGCTTCCAATTGCGCCAACCCGAAGCCGTACAGGACAAAGGCGAGCGCGGAACATCCGGCCCCGAGATAGAGCAGAAGGGCGGCATCCTGGAGATGCAGATGCGACGGCTCGAAGCCGTGTGCCACAAGCTCGACACCGGCCGCGGGCAGGAGGAAGAGCAATCCGTACCGCGTGCTGCCGGCGACCATGGCGAGCGCGCTCCGCTCGCCGAACGCCCGGCGGCCGAGCACCGCGTAGATAGCGAAGCTGATCGCACTGGCAAGCGGCAGCGCGTTGGTCAGTAGCGACATCTGAAATGTCGCCCCGCTGCCGAACAGCACCACGGCCGCCACGCCCGCGAAGGAGACGAGGAGACCGCTGATCTGTTGCAGCCCCAGGCGTTCGCTGAGGAAGAGCGCCGCCAGGGCCGCGATCATGACCGGGATGCCGCCGTTGATCAAAGCGGTGTTGGCCGCGGTCGCGTATTGCAGACCGACATTCTGCAAAAGGCAGAAGAGGGCAACACCAGTCAGGCCGAGCCACTTCGGCGCGGACCCCCGGGCCGGGCTATCGCCCATGCGCGCAACGAGCGGTCCCAGCACGGCCATCGCGATGGCCAGGCGGAGACAGGCCAGCGTCACCGGCGGCACCTGTCCGAGGAGGGCCTTGGTGGCCACGGCCGAGCCGCCCCAGATGACGTTCGCGGCGATCAACGCCAACGGCGCCAACGTGCGCGCGGCCGGCCGTCGTACCGAAACGCTTCTGGAAACCGCGATGCTGAAGCGGGCGGTGGCGCGAAGCTGACTCATATCCCACATCCAATTGCCAGATGCCGCCGGTATGGGCGCCCCGGTCCGCGATCGCTGTGCGGACGCCCTTCAATCCGGCCTACCACGATCGTGCTTGATCGGGCGAAGCGGATCATCGGCAGATGTACCGATTTGGTCGGGGATGGCGCGCCACGCGCTACGTACAGTGCGCATGGGGACCGGAAGCACGCGGTCGCTGCCATCTGCCGCCATCCACTCACGCACCCCGCGGAGGATGCACGCGGCATCGACGACTAGTCCGAGTCTGCCGGACCAACCAGGCAGAAACCACGAAACGACCCCACAGCTTCGGTCACAGCATCGCGGATTAATCCCGATGCACGATGTGCTCGGGGGATGCCGGCAGCGCCGCCAGTTTTTCTTGTAAGAAGTCGGGGAAGATGGTGAAGGTCTTCAGGTCGGCCAGGGGGAGCCACTCGAAGATGAGGGTGAGGCCGTCGGCGGACTCGATCCGCTCATACGACCGCATCTTGTCATGATAGGGGCAGTTATCCGGGAGCGCAAAACGATAGTAGAACGCGATCTCGTGCCAATCGCGCTCGTTCATCCGGAAGAAGTTCTCGACCACCCACAGCAGCCCATCGAGCCGCACGACGACGTCCAGCTCCTCCTGCACCTCGCGCAGCAAGGTCTGGTCCGTCGCCTCCATCGACTCGCATCGCCCACCCGGCAGGTAGTACCAGTCGTCGCCGGGGTTGCGGTTCACCAGCACATATCCGTCGTCGATGCAAACGCCGCCGACGCGGAAGTTGAAGCGGACGGCGCCGATGTCGACGGAGATCAAGCAGCTACCTCAGGCACGATGGGCACGGTATGCCTCTTTATCCTATACCCTGTCCCTGTCTATTGGGGAGCTGACCAGCTGCTGCCAGCCGCGCCAGAAGGTCGGCGGCGCCTTGGTGGTCTGGTGGGAGCAGATCTGCTGCCTGATGCCCCGTATCACGTGCGTCCGATCGCCGGCCGGCGGCTTCGAGCGCACGCGCGAGCGCTAGCAGCGCCTCCCCGTTCTGAGGAGCCAGATCCGCGGCTTTTTGCAGTTCGGTCACGGCTTCCGCGGTCCTCCCGAGTTCAAGCAGCGCTACGCCATAGCCGTGGCGTGCATTCACATCGTGTGAGTCGCGGGCAACGGCCGCCGCGTAGGCCCGCGCCGCTTCGGGAAAACGCCCGGCTTGCAGGTTGGCGAAGGCGAGACCGATCCATGCTTCGACGATGTGCGGTGCGAGGTCGAGTACCCGTTGAAACTCGGCGCTGGCGGCGGCGTATTGGTCGTTCATCACGTAAGCGTCGGCGAGCAGCCGTCGCGTATGGACGTGCTCCGCGCCGTGGTCGCTTGCCGTCTTGAGGAAGCGGACGGCGCGGTCATAGTCGTGCGTTACTGAAAGGTAGATCCGGCCGAGGTAGAACGGTAGACGACCGAAGGGCATGGCCAAGGCGTCGTGTTCCAATTGGGTGAAGTCCGGCTCGCCACGGCCGGTTGACGCCTGGAATTGCGCCTGCATGCCGATCGCTTGGCCATCCCATGAGGCGATCAGCGCGGCCGAAGCGAACCACTCCTCGGCCTCGTCGAGCTCGCCCAGCCGCCAAAAGAGGCTGGCGAGGGCGACCTGCGCCTCGACGTATCGGCGGTGGGTGGTGAGCGCCCGATCCAGGTGCTCGGCTGCATCCGTGACGCGGTTCTCTTCCAGTCGCACTTTGTGCATCCAGAAATGGCTCATCGGGCTCGCCGGGTCGATATCGAACGCCTTTGTGGCGGCATCGATCCAAGCCGCGGTTCGGTCCAAGCCGAGGTTCGCCTCGGCCGCGGCGGTATACGCGTCCACAACCTCCGGGTCCCGCGTCAGCACGTCGTCGAGAATGGACAGCGCCTCTGTGTAGCGCCCCATCCGGTTCAACGCCCGGGCGTGGCTGACCGCGTAGGCCACATCGTCGGGCGCGCTCTGGCGGAGCGCTTCCAGTTCCGGCAGCGCCTTGTCCGGACGTCCGAGGACCGTCAGGTCGTTAGCGAGGGCAAGCTCACCCCGCGGATCGTCGGGGAGGTGCTCCCGAAAACGCTCATGGGTCGCCATGGCCCGCCAGATGGACGCTTGCTGCCTGAGCCCGATGCCTAGCTCGTAGAGCACGTCGGGGTCGTCCGGCGCCAAGACGCCCGCCTGTTGAAGCGCGTCGACTGCTTCGTCGATCCGGCCAGCGAGACGTAGCGCGTGTCCGAGGCGAGATAGCAGCACAACGCTGGTCGGATGTTCTGGCAGAGCCGCCCGCAGGATCGCGATCGAGCCGTCCCAGTCGCCCGCGTCCTGTGCCGTCTCAGCGCGCGCGGCGACGTGCGCCGGGTCAACAGGCGTTTCGCTGCTCACCCGGTGCCTCCGCCCTTCTTCTTGCCGGACGTGACCTGTTGCGACGTGTGGGTGGCCGTCGTCTTGGCACGCTCGTCCAGCCCTTCCTCGTCGGCTCGCGTGCGCCCACTCGGCGGGGTTGCCGTTGTGGTGCTCGTCTCACCCGGCTTGGGTGACGGCGCGGGTTGGTTGTGCTCGACGGTGGAGGTCACGGTCGTGCCTCGCTTGAACTCGCTTTGTTCACGTTGCTTTGTCTTGAGCGCGTCCCAGGTCGCGGGCGCTTTGCTCGCCAGGTTGGCGATCATGAAGTTGCTGGCGGCGGCGCACACCGAGCACATCTGTCGCTCGCTGTGGATGCTGACGTTGAAATCGTAGATCTGGACCAGGTCCGTATCCTTGACCTTACCGGCGATCGACGCGTCATACAGGCGAACCGCCTGCCAGACGGCTTCTTCTGAGTGTTTGTCGAGCGTCGGGACGTAGCCACGATTGTCGAGGATGTTCGCCATTTCCTTGATGAACTTCGCTAGCTCCTCCTTCTCGGCCGTGACGATCTGGACCGACCCGGAGACGAAGAGCTTCGGCGCGTCCTTCTTGACCTCGGTCGGGACGCTCCCTTCTCGCAGCACCGTGCCGCCGAGATCGACGACGGGCAGTTGCAAATCGGCATTCGGCACCGATCCGATGCCACTCGAGTAGATTTGGACCAACTGGTCATTGCTGATCGGGAAGGAGTGGACCACGTCGATGCCGCTCGCCGTCCGCCCCGAGACCTGGATCATCGCCATCGCGTAGTTGCGCTTGCCCAGGATGTCCGCGGCGGTGACCTTGGCCTTGCCGAACTGGCGAGCGCGGACCGCAAGGATGACGTCCTCTTGCGTGCCGGAGAACGACGCCTCCTCGACCGGTCGCCCATCCGGACCCAGCACGCCCGCCTTGGCTTCATAGAGAACGCCCTTGCCAAGCTTCTTGGGCGGCGTCTGCTCGGTCCGCGCAATCATCGCGGTGACGTGGTAGGTGCTCTCGGCATCCTGATCGAGCGTCAGCGCGTCGAGTTTGTGGCTGGATTTAATCGCGGGCAGTTTGCCCTTGACGCTGGCCGCCGTGGCCTCCGGCTCGGACATCGCCTTTTCGGCGTCGCCGGCGGCGGCCTTTTCGGCCGCGGTCTTCTGGTCGGCGGTTCGTTCGTCGGGCTTATCCTTATCC
>JBOGUE010000027.1:0-2654 GCA_050695955.1 Thermomicrobiales bacterium
GTTTCGCACCAGCACGCTGCCGAGAGGGTAGCTGCCAGGCTCGATCGTCAGATCCAAGCGTCGACCGGCGCGTTCGACGGTGTAGGTCGCGGTCTCCCCGCGGCGCAGTTCGGCATGCCAGCGTCCAGGATGAAAGAGATTGCCGGCCCACGCTTCAAGTGAGCGGCCGTTGACGGCGACGACGAGGTCGCCGTCACGCAGGCCACCGGGGCGCTCGTCGAGCACGGTGACGATGACGCCGTCGCGCGTCCAGGCCTGCTGACCCTCGCCGAGGATCGCGCCGTCGGATGGGGCGTCCAGATGCAGCGCGACCAACGCCGCCGCGGGCAGGAGCGCGGCGAGGACCACCGCGAGGACGACGATGCTGGAGCGATCCGGCCGGTTCATCCGGCCCCTCCCATGATCGGACACGTGGACTCATTCGGTCGCGGTGCTAGCATAGCAAGCGCGCGTTCCGTCGTCCGGTTCCAAGTCCCACTTCCTGTAGGCAGCAATCTACGGAAGGCTCCCCGGTGGCCCGAGCACGTCGATGTGGTGCTCGGCGGCGAGGCGAGCGAGCCGCTCGAAGTCAGGTTCCGCCTGGAACGGGGGTGGTAGCGTCAGGTCGGCCGCGGGAACCCCGGCCGCGGCGACGAACGCCTCGAAGCCGGCCGGCGAGTTGACTTCGACGAGTTTTACCGGCACCGACGACGTGACCTGCTCCGTATGCGGCACGTTCATCGGCCCGTACCCACACGCGCCCGGTCCGATGACGAGCGTCACGCCGGGGAGGTAGAGGGTCAACTCTCCTTCGAGCACATAGAATGTCTGATCCGCCCGGCGGTGAACGTGGAGGGGTGTCATCTCGCCCGGTGGCTGGAGCCACTCGAGCAGCGAGAACCGTCCATCCGTCTCCTCGCCGCCGAGGTGGACGATGACCAGATCGCCGTAGAACCAATAGGCCGGTCGCGTTCCTGTGTCCGTTGCCTCGCCGCGCGTTCTGGACGACATGTCCGCCCCCCTTCGCTGCTAACCGCCTGTGCGATCTCGGGTTGACGTCCCCACCCCGGCGTCACTGATCGGCGGACCAGTCGAGGATCAGCTCCGGGGGAGGACCCGGCATCGTCTGGGTCAGGTCGATGCCGAGGTTCTCCAGGACGAACTGGCGCAGCCAGACCTCGAACGACTCCTGGGACGTGGCGATCTCCTGAAACATCCGCGCCGGGTCGTCTGTCTCGAGCAGGATGATCTCGATGTTTCCGGTCGGGGTCTGCTGGAGCCAAATCCGCTCTCGGGTCACCCCCCAGCGGCGGCGGGCAGCGCCGCCCGCCGCCCAGCGCGACCCGGTCTGCTCGTCCATGCCGCGGCGCCAGGATTCGAGTTTGCCGGGGAGAATCGGGAGCGCCATCGCGACGGCTGCCATTGGATACACCTCCTTAACGTGAATGGTAGTTGCTTTGCCCGCGCTTCGGGCGAACCGGGTGAGCCAGGCGGATCGGTGACTCGCCCATGCTCGCCCCTCATGAAGAGGTTGAGTTCGATGCCCCGGCGTCACTGATCGGGGGACCAATCCAAGATCAGCTCCGAGGGCGGGCCGGGAGCGGGCTGGGTCAGGTCGAGGCCGTAGTGTTCCAGGACGAACTGGCGGAACCAGACGTCGAACGGCTCCTGAGAGGTCGCGATATCGCCGAACGTCCGCGCCGGGTCGTCCGTTTCGAGCAGGATGATCTCGATGTTGCCGGCCGGGGTTTGCTGGAGCCAGAGTCGCTGCCGGGACACCCCCTGGCGTTGGCGGGATGCGCCGAACTCGGCCCAACGCGCGCCGGTAATTTCGTCCATTCGCTGCCGCCAGGAGTCGAGTTTGCCGGGGAGAATCGGCAGGGCCATTGCGATGACAGCCATGTGACTACTCCTTCTGTGATTGCCCCAACCAGCGCACTTCACCGTCGTCATGCTGAGGTAACGAAGCATCCCCGCGCGAAGCGCACCGGCATTGACAGGACGGATCGGCTTCGCCGGGGGATGCTTCGCCTGCGGACTCAGCATGACGATGAAGGCGAGTGGCTCGGCGGGAGGCTACGTGCTGGCGGGCCTAGTTTTCGCCGACCATGAAGACCGCAATCATGCCGAGCATCATGTGCGGCGTACCGGTTTCCTGGTCAGGCACCCAACAGACAGCGCCATAGGCGCCGGGCACCAGGTTGACCTCGATCCAGGTCGTCTGGCCGGTGGAGAGGACGGCGGAGCCGCCGATCTCCTCGAAGTCGGTCTCGGGGTTCGGGCCATCGGCCGGCGGCGCTTCGCCGGTCATCGAGGACTCGACGATAGCCGTGAACTGATCGAGCGTCAGCGTGTCGGGACCTTTCGAGATGCTGATCGTGTGCGGCTGCGCTCCGGTGTTCGTGACCTTCCAGATTTGTGGGCCGGCCGTCAGACCCTCCGGGATGACGAAGGTGTGGTCCTGCATCTCGATCTCGGCGGCGGCCACCGGCTCGGGGGCGTCGATGGGGGCGCCGGCCTCGCCCGTTACCGTCAGCAGCGGCGGCTCCGACTCGTCGTGCTCCGGCTCCCGGAAGATGTCGATGAACCACTCGCCCGCGGTCAGATCGACGACGGCCCGGCCGGTGGCGCCGGGGAAGGCCGAGGCGCCACCCGGCAGGATCGCCTCGTAGTAC
>JBOGUE010000028.1:0-3109 GCA_050695955.1 Thermomicrobiales bacterium
CGGTCACGACCCTCCAACGCTTCGCCGACGCCGGCGCCACCCACTTCGTCATCATCCTCCCCACACCCTATCCCGCGGGCGTCGCCTCGTGCATCGCCGATGAGATCATCGCGAAGGTACGCGGGTAGGGCGGACGAAACCGAGGCACGGGCAGGTATGCTCACCACGTCCTGCCGGACCCTCTCCTTCGCACTCGCTCGGTTTACCGACACCCCCTAGCCGCCGCTGACGAGGCGGAGGCGCGGCTTAGCCAGGCGATCGGAGGTGACGGGCTTTCGGCCGTCCGTGGTGGGCGCGGCGACGATGGAGTTGACCATCGCGATGAAAGGCTCGACGAGGTCGGGATCGAACTGCGTTCCGGCGTGGCGCCGCAACTCGGCGGTGGCGCCGGTGAACGACCGCCCCTTGCGGTAGGGGCGGTCGTTGGTCATCGCGACGAAGGCATCGGCCAGCGCCAGTATGCGGCCGAGGAGGGGGATCTCCGCTCCCGCGACACTGGCGGGGTATCCCTGGCCGTCCCACCGTTCGTGATGGTGGGCGATGGCGGCGAGGACAGCCGTCTGGTGGGGGACACCCTGCACCATGAGCGTGCTGAAAACGACGTGCTGGCGCAGGCTCGCCTCTTCCTCCGGCGAGAGCACACCCGGCTTGCGCAGGATTGCGTCGGGCACGGCGATTTTGCCCACGTCGTGCAGCCGCCCCGCGATCTCCAGGGCGTCGAGCTGGTCCGGCGACAGTCCCATCTGCTGGCCAAAGCGCAGCGCAAGGTCGGTGACCCGCTCGACGTGCGTCCAGGTATAGCGGTCCTTGCGATCGATGGCGCGAACCAACTCAAGGAGCGCGCCGTAGGGCGTGACCTCGGTGGAGCCGTCGATCTCGCCAGCCACGCCCACCCGACCGCCGCCGGCGTGTTTGGCGGAGTACATCGCGGCATCGGCATGGGTGATCAACGATTGGCGAGTGCGGCCATCCTCCGGGAAGGCCGCAATGCCAACCGAGAGCCCGAGTGGCAGCCGCAGTTGATCGATCCTGATCGACGCCTTTTCGATCCGCCCGATGACCCGGCGCGCGACCATCCGCGCTTCCGCGGTGTCGGCGCCCGGCAGGACGAGCAAGAATTCGTCCCCACCGTAGCGGGCGACGCGGTCGTCGCCGCGCACGCTGCCGCGGATGAGCGCGGCTGTTTCCGCCAGGACGCGGTCGCCGACCAGGTGGCCGTGGGTATCGTTGAAGAGCTTGAAGTCGTCGAGGTCGATCAGGATGACCGAGAGTGGCGTACTGGCGTCGCGCGCCGCGGAGAGGTCGCGGTCGAGCAGTTCCTGGATGGCGCGGTGATTGAGCAACCCGGTCAAACCGTCGGTGTCGGCACGCTCCTGGATGGCGGAAAAGAGACGGGCACGATCCATCGCCTGAGTCGCTTGGGCGGCCAGCTCCCGCGCGAACCGGAGCGCATCGTCGTCGAACCGGCGGCGGTGGCTGGAGGAGAGGGAGAGACATCCGAGACGCTCTTCGCCCAAGATCAACGGCACGACCAGTACGCTACGCGCGCCCTCGAAGACGTATGACGCGCGTTCCCGTGCCGGCACCGACGGATCGTCGACCAAGAAGGTGCGCGCCTCGCCGGCTTCGATCGCGGCGCGGGTCGAAGGGCGGTCCGCGAGCGAGACGACGACGCCGGGACCGGTCCGTAGGGGCCAGTCGGTCTCCGCGCGCACGGCCGCGACCTCGATCTCGTCGCGTTTTGGTCGCCAGAGACTGATCTCGCAGGTATCGGCCAAATCGAGCGCCAATCCCGAGGCGACGACAACGTCGAGGACCGTGGCGACCGGTTCGCCGGTGATGACCGCGCGGTTGACGTGGAGTAGAGCAGCCTGCTCGTCTGTGTGCCGGCGCGCCCGGTCGAGGAGGCGGGCGTTTTGGAGCGCCAGCGCGGTCAACGCCGCGATTTCGAGGCCGAGGCGAGCGGCGTGCTCGTCGAACGCCCGCGCCTGCCGCGAAGAGAGGAGGACGGCGCCGAGGCAGTCGTCACCGATGGCCAGCGGCAGCATCAGCTCGCTCTGCGCGCCGTTGTCCCGCATCGCTTCCGGCTCGGCCTCGCTGGCTGACGGCGGAAACCCGTCCCCGATCAAGGGCGACCGCTGGGTAAGCACGCGGCGCGCCGACGGCCAATCGGCGAGGTGGACGCGGGTACCCGGTAAGCGAGCGCCCTGCCAGGTGGGGACTGTCTCGTCGGCGGCAAATTCGACATCGTCCGTTTCCGGCCGCCAGAGCAGAATGCCGCAACGCTCCGACCCGGCGACACCGAGGGACGCGCGGGCGATCTCGCGCAGCACCCGCGACAGGTCGAGGCTGGAGATGGCGGCTTGCCCGACGCGCAGCATCGCCGCGCGCTCCTCGGCGAGGCGGCGCGACTCGGTGAGCACGCGGGCATTGTGGATCGCCATCGCGGCCTGGGCCGCCAGGTCTTGGCCGAGCCGCATCTCCCGCGTCGTGAAGTCCCGTGCCTTGCGCGTGAAGAGTTTGAGGCAGCCGAGGCAGTCGTCGCCGATCGTCAAGGGGACGCAGAGGACTGAGCCAACACCGGTCTGGCCGTAGCGGCTGCGCTCGATATCGCCCAAGCGCCGGTCGTCAGCACGCATGGAGAAGGGAACGCGGGTGTCCAGGGCGCGCACCGTCGTCGGCCAATCGGCCGTCGCCAGGAGGGTTCCTGGTTCCAAGGTGCCTGGCCAATCGGGGATCGTCTCCTCGATGCCGACTTCGAAGGCCTGTGCGCCCGGCCGCCAAAGGTAGATACCGCAAGCTTCGGCCCCGGCGATGCCGATGCTGGCCCGGGCGACTTCCTGTAACACAGCGTCGAGCTCCAGGCTGCGCGCGGCAGCCTGGCTAACGCGCAGCAGCTCACTCTGCTCCGCCTGGCGCCGGGCTGCCCGGTTGGCGCGCTTGGCCGGGACGCTCTCTGATTGATGCGCGGGCCGCGGGTCGGAAGCGGACTCGGTTGGATGCTGGCGGCAATGATCCGGCGCGGCGGCGGCGCGTGGCGCCGTGGACCTGCTCATCGTCGGTGGCACATCCTCTAGGCGCAAACAAGATTCGAGTCAAGCTACAGCTT